>JAJZXE010000003.1 GCA_021802505.1 Nanobdellota archaeon | reverse complement strand
CGCAGCGACGTACGAAGGCTCGTTCCACACCGTAATTAGAGGTTTACCGTCCAAAAAGGAAAACGGTGAAGCGGAGACGTTCAGGTTGTGTATTTCAAGGGTAGAATTCGGGTAATAGGACAGTATGGACTTGTTTATAATTATGTTTACGCCGTTATTCGCCAGACAGAATGGACCGGAATTATTGACTGCCAGCGTCGCATTTGAAAAGTAGCACGAATTAAAGACGATTATGTGTGTTTTAAATGCGTAGAAAACGGCTATTAAGATGATTATTAGGAATATTATAGCGAGCACATTCGCCACGATACTCCCCTTGGTTCTTGCTGCTTTAACCATCAATTAATATAAAATAGATAAAATAAAAGCTTATCTTAATTAAGTATAACCTGCACTTACACAATTAGTATAACCCACAGTTGTACCGTTTGAAAGAGTAATAGTGGTAGTGTTTTGGGAAGGATTATTGGGAGGAAGGGACAAATCGGAATAACAGTGGTATACTCCCGGACCGGATGGATTTGCGACTGTTGAGCTGCACCAGGTTGAAAAAGCTAAACTTGGAGTTGGATCAGTAGCCTGAGGATTACAGGTAGCACTTGCAAAAGTAGAAAGCGTGGAAGACGACGGAGAAGCTACACCTAGGCCCTTAAATCCACCCAATACAAAAGTAATCATAAGAACCAGTATCAGCAGACCAACCGCTATAAGTATTATCGTATTGATGGGCAATCCCTGTCCTTTTCTGTTTAAAACCATATTTATCTATTAAAAGTTATACTATTTAAATATTTTCTACCGCATTAGCAGGAATAAAGATTTATTAACAACCAGCAGCTTAGAATAAGCATATTATGTATTTAAGCAGATTAGTCATAGATGCGGTAAAGCCTATAGGTGAGTATAATATAATCGATCTCGCAAATGACATCGCCAGGCATGTAAGGAACGGCAATGTATTCATAAAAGTCGTAGAGGTTGACATGCACACGGAAGGATTGAAAATAGTGGTGGAAGGCAGCAAAATAAACTTTGATGGCGTTCAGAAAGCATTGAAAGACAGGGGAGCCGTGATAAATAGCCTTGATGAAGCTACAGTAAGTTCTAATGGAAAGAGCAAAAAGTAGGTATATAATACTAGGTTTAAGCGACGGTCTGTTCCTCGGATTGGGCATCTCTCTTGGAATATCCTTCTTCCACAGTTACCAGCTTACGTTCGCTTCCATTCTGCTTGTAGGTGTAAGCGGTTCGCTTTCAAATTTCTTTTCCGTTTATAACGCCGAGAATTTTGTACTGGGCCAGCAGATAAGAGAATACAGAAGGGTACTTTTTGCAAAGGAGTATAACCCTCACAAGATAACGGCGTTGAAAAGATCAAAGAACATGCAATACGCGGAGATAAGCCTGCTTTCAACCCTGTTGGGCAGTGTTATAGTGCTTTTGCCGTACGTGCTGTATTACATCGCAAATATAAAACAAAACGCGGTAACCAGCCTGATTTCGCTCGTTTTAAGCCTGACTATATTGGGAGTTATAGGCAGCTATTCCCAGGAAAAAAGGAACAGTAAAATAAAGGAAGGGGTAAAAACCGCGGGAATAGGCCTATTAATAGCGGGAGTGAGCGTTGTTATAGGCATTGTTATAAATGCACTCATTTAGATCTTGCGATATCCGCCATTTTTGAATTGAATTCCATTCCTTTTACCAGCAGTTCCTGGGCCTTCTCTCCGTTTATGTCTATTTTTTCGCCATGGAAAAGTTTTTTGCCCAATAGGAATATCTCGTTGAAATCGTCGATTTGTTTCTTTTTTATAATGCCCCTCTTCTCCAGTTTTTCAAGCATTTCCGGTATAACCTCCGGTGAGGGCGGTATATCTCCCTGCCGCATTATTGCAGCCTGTGCTGAGTTAACAACCCCCCAGTACATGTCCGTAACAACTCCAGCCAGCTTTAACCTGGCCGAATTTGAGTACAATTCGCTCCTTGTAAGCGAGGCATATATCGATTCTTCGGTGGGTTTTATCTCCCCCATGTTAAGCAGTGCCTGCAGCGGTTCGAAATAACCGGTGTCTATCAGAGGCACACCGTACTTCAGCACATTTACGGATACAGGATCCGCGGCGATTACTCCGCGCCAGAAAGCGGTGAGTGTGACGAAGTTTATATGGAGTTTTACCTCGCTTTCCTTGACAAGTTTATCAACGTCTGAAAATATCAGGGACTGGACTTTTTCATCCAGTTTGTTTAAAACGTCGTCCATCACAATCATTACATCAACGTCGCTGCTCTCCGTTTCTTTTCCCTTGCTGTAGGATCCGAATAAGACCACTGTTTTCACCACCTTCGGATACTTTTCAAACAACCCCTTGGCAAATTTGTAGGCGGCATCATACCCTTTCAATTCCAAATGTCCTTTCTCGTTGTTCTCTTCTATCATACCACCGGTGCTCCGGAAAAACTTGAATTACCCTTGTTGTCCATGTAACCTCCCCCTACTGACGGAAATATGTTCGAGAAGCCGCCGTACGAAAACATGTCCTGTTTAAGGCCCAGATTCGAATATGAAGAATAGTCTCCTACTATTGAAGAATAAGGCTGCCCGAGATAAGACGGCAGGGAAACGTATGGCAAATTGCCGTATAAGGGCGCACCCATATACTGCAATGACTGAACCGTCCCGGCTTCCAATCCTCCCAATCCTCCGAATACCTCCATTATTGCGGGAACATCCAATCCCTTATCCATCATGGCATCATACACCTCTTTTATCGGCGCGGTTCCCTGTCCCAACGGCAGGTGGCTGTCCTTATTTCCCATGTTGTCATTTAGATGGTACCTCTTAAGGTAATCCGAAGCGGATTTAGCCATTTCAACAATATCCTTATCGGAGTAAAGCTGTCCGGTTTTTGGATTTATGTAGGATTTGAACACGTTCAGATGGCCCACATCCAGATTTATGCCTATCAGTTCGCTGCTTATTCTCTGCGCTTCTCTCTGGGAGACATGATTCTGTTCCTGAAGGTTTTTAGCAAATTCTTCTCTCGCTATTTTTACGGCCTCTGCTGTTTCCGCGGGGTTGCTTAATGACATTTCCGGTGACATGGGATTTTCAACGAGTATAACCGGTTTTGACTCCGTATTTTTATATGAAAACATCGCCGCCTTGGCTATCCCTTCTGCGGCCAGTTTAGGTATTATCGAATCGTACGGAACAAACCTCTTATCAAGCGTTTCCTCCTCAATCCTTAATTCGTCTTTCTTTCCCTCAAGAACTTTGATAGATTTAATTGTATCCTCTAGATCCTTCTGCCCTTTTTGTATTCCGTTTATATCATTAGCTGCTTTAGCGGCTGTAATTCTGTTAAGAGCGTCTATTTTTTTATTCTCCAGATTTCTTAAACTGAAATCAATGGTTTCTCTCTCCTGAATAAACTGCTGCGCAAACTTCTCCTTTTCGAATTCAAACGCTCCCGCAGGCTTAAGTATCACCTTTCCATCATCCGATATGAGGGCGGTGGATTTGCCGTTTTCACCGTGGGAGAAAAGCTTCTGAAAAAGTTCTTCGCCATACATATGCCTAAATTTATTCTCCGCTGTTTTTTTAATATCACCAGGATTTACAGCATTCACATCAATACCCAGATTTATTTCCTCGCCTGGAAACTGTTTTACCCCCTCATCTTTCGTGTCATAAATGGTATAAACGGTGTTTTTGTCCGGATCCGCGAAATTGTCCGACGAGGCATGAAAGATGACAGGCATGTTTTTCCTTTCCATTTTTTTGCTGATGTCATCTGCAAACTGCAGAGCGGTACCTATCTCCCTTTCGACTACGTGCTCATATGTGGGTTCTTTCTTTTTAGACTGGGGGTTTATGCCAGAAAAATTTACTGCCCAGGGAGCATGAACGCTTAAATCAACGTCGTTTACCTTTGCGAGATTTGCAATTGCCTCTCTTTCCGTTTTTCCTATTGTATCCGCGGCGTTTCCCTGTTCGCCCTCCAGACCGTATACACTCGCTATATCCACTTCAACCATCCTGGCGCCGCTTCTGAGCACTTTTGAAAATTCCTCCAACTGGTTTCTTTCCCCTATCGAAACGCCGAATTGAACCTTATTAAAAGGGTCGTTGAACTTGTTGTTAAGTGTATACTCCGTCATAATTTAATCAAAACCGTTTATAGAATAAATGCTTTTTTAAACGCCCACGGCATCGACTTATTTGGTATTTAAACAATTGAGTGGCTCTATGTTTTAATCCCCAAAAAGCCGTTTATGTTCCTTCATCATGCATCTGTTGAATATTACCGTTATTCCCCTGCTTTCCGCCAGTTTTCTCGCTTCATCATTTGATATCCCTTCCTGCATCCATATCACTTTCGGTTTTTTGCTTATTGCGGCTTCGACGACCGGCAAAACCTTTTCGGAAGGGCGGAATATATCGACTATTTCAACGCTGTCAGGCACGTCGGAGATTGATTTATATGATTTTCTGTCAAGGATGGAATCCGCATTCGGATTTACAGGAATAACATCATAACCCTTGTCTATAAGGTAATGCGGTATTTCGTGACTGTCCTTTCCCTCCTCTCTTGACATGCCCACAACTGCCACTCTATGGTATTGAGACAGAATGTCTTTTACCTCGCTGTCGGTATGATTATCTCGGGGCATTTTAAGTATTTTTTCGTGCTCCTCCAAAGAGCAGTTAGGATCATTGTCATCCATACTATATACAAAAACATGAAAGTATTTATACAGTATGCTTTCTTAGAAAACGATGGATATCGGGCACATTAATATAAGATCATTTAATAACGAAGTTTCAGAGCTTGAAAAACTCATAAGATCGTGCTGTGATGGCGTGGAGGAATACAAATTCGTTCCGCTTTCATTTTCATCCCTGCTGTCTGTTTCGGAGGAAAAGATTATAAGTATAGAAAAGGAACTGATTGCAGACGTTAAAGAACTGAGCAGATATGATAAAAAGTATATGTCTGCCTTGAAAATGACTGTATACCATGAGATAGGGCATGATAAAGACAAGATAAAGGAAAAACATTACCACTTAAAGGAAGCCGTTGCCGAACTGTATGCAATAGACAAAGGAAGCATCGCAGACTATGTGATAGAAATAGCGGTTGAGACCAGAATAATAGGAAATAAACTTACCGGATTAAATTCAAAGGCATATGAAAAAAGGAACATCATAGAAGATATGCTTAAACACGACGGTGCCGACCGATGGCTGGATCCGGGATTCATTTCAGAAGTAAGCGGGTACAAATGCACAAAAAATGCATTGAAGAAGATAAACCTGCCGTATGCAAATTTAGTAGACAAGATATCAATGGAGACAGAAAAGATAGAAATATTAAAGAATAAAAACAAACATATTTATGAGTAAGAATATGATACTAACAAAATGAGAGTTGCAGTAATAAAGGAAGATGAGTGCGAAGCACCGGATAATTGCAATTACATATGCGCGGATGTTTGCCCGAGAGTAAGACAGGGTGCAAAGGAAACCGTTTATGCGCGGGAAAATGGAAAAGCAGCGATAACCGAGAGCCTGTGTATATCCTGCGGAATATGCGTAAAACGCTGCCCGTTCGATGCCATAAGGATAATAAATCTGCCGGACGAGATGGCAAAGGAACTTACATTCCAGTACGATGTAAACACGTTTAGGACATTTAACATAGCCACTCCTATAGAGAACAAAGTAGTCGGATTAGTAGGAAGAAACGGTATAGGAAAGACCACAAATATAAATTTAATTTCAAATGAACTGCTTCCAAACTTCGGGAACTTTAACAAAAAATATTCTCATGATGAGATAATAAAGGAATTTCGCGGAAAAGACATACAGCCGTATCTCACTAAATTATACAATAATGACCTAAATATCGCCAAAAAAAACCAGTCGTTTTCACAGTCCGGAAAGGTAGGGGAGATTGTAAGGAAAAACCGCTTTGGAATCATTGCAGAAGATTTAATGAACAGGGAAGCCGAAACGCTTTCCGGGGGCGAATCGCAGCTTGTCGAGATAGCAAGAGTACTTGATGAAGAAGCAGATGTCTACATATTTGATGAACCGATGAATTATCTTGATATAAATGCCAGAATAAACGTCGCAACAAAGATAAAGGAATCTCTTCTAAACAAGACTGTTGTAGTAGTGGAGCATGACCTGGTAATGCTGGATTATCTAACTGAATTCGTACAGATCCTCTATGGTTCTGAGGCAAATTACGGGATAGCATCGCATATAATGCCGTCGAGAAACGGAATAAATACTTATTTGGAAGGTTACCTTCCCACCGAAAATGTAAGATTCAGAGATTACAGCATAAATATAAAGAAAACCCTGCCATCCGTAACAAATGAACCGTTTATCTCATGGCCGGAGTTCATCGTAAAACTTGATGATTTTACGCTTGATACTAAGGGTGGAAAACTTTACAGAGGGGATGTTATTGGTGTTTTGGGAGAAAACGGGATCGGAAAAAGCACGTTTATGAAGGCCCTTGCAGGACTGATAGAAACAAGCATAGGGAGGCTGGATCTTGGGATAAAAATAGCGTATAAACCACAGATAGTGAAACCGTTTGATATGCTGGTAAGCGACGCACTGCTGAATATGGCCCCGGAATACCAAAATGACATGAACATAACTTCTGCATTAAACAAACTTGGAATAAACAGGATAATCAACAAAAACGTGAAAAATTTATCCGGCGGAGAGCTGCAAAAACTTGCGATAATGATGACACTGATGCAAAAAGCAGACATTTACCTGATAGATGAGCCGTCTGCAAATCTGGACATAGAAGACAGGCTGGAATGCATGAATATTATATCCTCGTTTATTTCTTCCAGAAGCAAGTGCGCAATAGTTGTGGATCATGACCTTACATTTTTGGATTCCACCTGCCCAAAAAGCATATTGTTCAGGGGTAAAAAGGGAATAAACGGGATGACGGATGAAATTGAAAACACGGGAAAGGCTATAAACAGTTTTCTCAAAGGAATCGGTGTTACGATAAGAAGAGACAAGGATAGCGGAAGACCTAGGATAAATCAGAGAGGAAGCAGGCTGGATATCGAACAAAAAGCCGCCGGCAATTATTTTGCAGAGTGACCACCCTTCAGTTAAGAATAAAGAGGTATCAATAATATTTAAGTAATACAAAGAATCCCTTTTTATTCAGTTCTAATCTAACATAGATATGAGGGGGGATAAAAATGGAAAGGATGGAGGAAATAGGGGGCTTACATGAGAAATTACTGCAGCAGATAACATTGTATAACCAGTACAAAAACAACGTGGAATTTGAAAAAGCGAAGAAGTTGAGCGAACTTTTGATGAACATAAACAACCTAGCGATAAGACTGGGCATGTCAAATGGCGATGCGGAATCGGAGTTATCTGAGATGGAAGTAAAATTAAGGTCAAAGAACAGAAATAGGGCAATAATTTTTATATAGACTATTTCTGAAGCTCGAATTCCAGCATATCCAGCACAATGATATGCAGTGTCGCTGAACCCGTAGAACTACCGCTTGATGAAAAGGTAACTACATCGTAGCTGTTGGGATCAGCGTACGGTGGAACTTCTATCGTGCAGTATCCCGAGGGTGTATTGCTGAGGATTGTCCAGCCGGTTACCGTTCCATTTCCGTATAGCACATTGCAATTCGGAGCGTTTATGGTGGTGTTATAGGAGGGAAAGACACTGTTTATTGAAAGAGAGGAATTACACGCAGTTCCGCATGCGCTGCTATAGTTAGTTACAAGCAGGGGATTATAAAGCTCAAGATAAGCAGATGAAGACGAGAGACCGGAATTATAAGAGAATATGAGAGAAGAGGGTATACTTGATGAAGAATAATTTGTTTTAGTTAATACTTTCAGGATAAACGGGCTATGAAGTTCCTCTCCAAGAATAGATGAAACATAACTTGAAAGGGAAGCGGCTGATCCGCCGTTCTGGAATATAAGCAGTGAATTTTCCGTTGATAGAACATTGGAAAAAGATGAAACCGCGGAATATGTCTGTGAAATAAAATCACTGCTGGTTGTTACAGAACCGTTTAATGTGAGATAATAGCTGGTTATAGCATAAGCAGAGGTTATGACTGTAAGTATTATAATGCTACCGACAACGAGATCGATCGTAAAGACCTGCCCTTTTTTCATGACCACTCCGTATAAGAAAGCCTAACTATTTCGTTCCCAGGGTAGACCACCACGAACCTTGCTATGGATGCCACATAATTGGCAGATGGGTCTATCGGAAAACCAGCGGTTATTCCTTTTCCATTTATCTTCAGGATTGAATTATTAAGGTAATAAAATGTTATATTGAAGGAATTTCCCGCTTTGAGCAGCGAAGAAATGCATGAAAGCGGCAGGGCGGTAAGACCGTAAAGTTTTGTTGGCGAAGCCATGATATTATCATGCATGACTCCAAGCTGTTTGATCTGGCTGCATGCCAATGAAGACCAGTCGGACGGATAACCCTGCGAACCTATTATGGAATTTGCTCCCTGAACTGCCAGATTATTTATATAATCTGAGGTTATCTGTGAATAATAAGAGGAGTAACTGTTGCTTATATCCGCATTCGAATACAGAAAAAGAAGAACCGTTGTAAACAGCAGAAGAAATACAAATAATGCGATTAACAGATCAATTGTAAATATCTGACCTTTTCTGTTCATATTGTAATGAATACCCTCGTGATATTAATGACTAAGCTTATAATGACGAAATCATAAGCCTGATAATCCGCCTTCATTACGCATAACTATCCATAATATCTAATACTAGCGAACTACCCCGAGCTTCCGAAGGGGGCTTCTCGCTTCAATACCTTGGCTTGCTTCTGCTTTCTCAAAAGTAGAGGTCTGAGCTCTGCGAGCATACTGGTAGGTTCTCTACCAGATAACGCTTTTATGATGACGTTTCTAGCCGCGTTGTAATCTCTGTCTAACTCTATTCCGCAATATGAGCATTTGAATATCCTTACGGATAGATCCAGATGTTCTTTGCTTAGCTTCCCGCAGACACTGCATCTCTGTGTGGTGTCCTTCGGAGGTACTTTTATAAATATCCTACCAGCGCTTTCAGCCTTGTAGGATAAAAAGAATATGAACTGAGACCATGCGGCATCATAGATACCTCTTGCAAATCTGTGGCTTTTAGCCATGCCCTGGATGTTCAGCTTTTCTACAGCGATTATTCCATAGTTTTTCGCGTATTCTGTGGATAACTTGTGAGCAAAATCCTTTCTCTGGTTTTGTAGGTGTTCGTAAGCACTATTCAGTCTTAACTTTACTCTGTTTCTTCTGTTGGAACCCTTCTTTTTCTTCGCCAACATCCTGTTCAGAGAAGCTATTTTGTCTGCAGTCTTGTTCAGGAAGCGTGGATTGTCTATAAAGTTGTTGTCACTGTCCACTGCAAAACTGTTTATCCCTAAATCCAACCCTACCCTCTTCTTTTCTGTGTATGAGAAAACCGTTATCTGGTTCCTTTCCCGCTCGGGGTTTTCCACCTGAATAGAGGCAAACCACTTGTTTCCTCTTTTGCTGATTATTATTCCTTTTACGCTGCCTTTGATATCTCTGTGGAACTCCGCCTTTATCTTTCCCACTTTTGAAAGGATTATCTTCTTGTTTCCTATGACGAATCCACTTTGATTGTAGAATATTGACTTGAACAAGTCATAGCTTTTGAAGCGCAATCTTCCGATTTTATAACCTTTTTTCTTTCTTCCTGCCAGAGTATGGATGTTGTTCCACAGCTGCTCGTTCACCATCTGCAGGGTCTTTGAATAGATGTTCTGGAGTTCTGGCTTTTCTCCTTCCTTTAGCTTTACCAAAAGCTTTTGAGTGT
Source organism: Nanobdellota archaeon (assembly GCA_021802505.1). Classification (GTDB taxonomy): domain Archaea; phylum Nanobdellota; class Nanobdellia; order Parvarchaeales; family Parvarchaeaceae; genus Parvarchaeum. The sequence goes on along the minus strand of JAJZXE010000003.1, from coordinate 71,464 downwards.
CGTACCTTTTCAACTTTACACCGTTTTCTCTTGCCTTGTTCAGTTCTTCCAAAAGCCTGTTATAAGCCCATCGGCACAGATCCAATTGTCTGTTGAGTTCCGTTTCAACGACTTTGTTTGGATATAACCTGAACTTGTAGTTACGCATACTGTTATTTGCCTTTTCATTCATAAATATCTTTCACCGCCTTTCATCTTCTATCTTATGAAAGGGGAATTCCCAGCGGACTTGTTAAAATTTGCAAGATATAAATAATAATACGACAGAGGTTTATTGATGGAAGACATAAATGAGATATATAACGCTATAATACGGCGGCTTAACACCGGCCCATCGCTCATACTTGAAATAGCGGAAAGCATAGAAAAAGACACCCTGCAGACACAGACAATAACGGATTATTTTATACCGAAGGGCGAGATAAAGAAGACTGCCAGAAAATTCGGCTCTTCCCCCGTATACTTTCTGGAAAAAGACCGGGAAAAAGCGCTAAACCTGCTGATGCAGACGCTGACCAGCCAGGAAAAGGCGCTTGTTTTGAAGATAAGAGAAAAAAAAGTGGTAAACACAGACTCGTTATCGTCTTCGGAAAGGTACCTGTCCCAAAACCTAATAGATTTTATGAAGAAGGTTTCAGCACAGGACAGCCAAACCGGGCAAAAAGTGGATTATCTTTATGAACAGGGTTTAACCCTTGACAGTGTAAAAGATATAATAAATGCAAAAGATGAAAAAGCAAAAAAGCCGACCGTACAGAAACTAATAAAAATTCCGGCAGAAAACGCCGCGGTATCGAATAAGGAACATCCAAACATACTGTTAGAGAACGGATTCAACGATCCCAAAACAATTGAGAAGGGGGTGTTCCTGTGTTCCTACGGCCCGCACAACATAAAGGTAATAGTCCAGATTCTCGATAAAAAATCGGTCGGCAGGAAAGATTTTATAAATGCGATGGGCTACGGGAGCATGTATAAAACAATAGCATTTATAATTACTAATGCGGATAAGATAGCAGGCAATAAGGGCTTCGGAGGTATGGTAAACATAATAAAAACCAAGTTATGAAAAACAGAAAAATATTTTTGCTAGATGAAAACAACTCTTTTTTTGTGGATTCGGAAAAAGACAGCAATACCCAATTTGGTATATTCAAATCAAAGGACATAAAAAACAAGAAATTCGGCTCAAAGATAAAAACACACAACGGGAATTCATTTTATGTGATTGAGCCCACTGCTCCAGATCTGATAAAAAAAGTGATAAGGCTGCCGCAGATAATAACTTTAAAGGATGTCGGCAGCATAGCGATGTATCTAGGAATAAAACACGACAGCAAGGTTTTTGATGCCGGCAGCGGCTCCGGAATAACCGCCTGCTCGATTGCAAACCTGTCAAAAGACGTAAAGGTGTTCTCATACGAAATAAGAAAAGAATTTATGAAAGTGGCAAAGAAGAATGCCGATCTTTTCTACCTCAGCAACATAAAATTTGTAAATCAGGATGTGAAAAAAGGAATAAAGGAAAAAAACTTTGACTGCGGTATAATTGATTTGCCGGAACCATGGGAGATACTGCCTATAATAAGAAAAAATTTTAAAATAGGCGCAAGAATAGTGACTTACTCCCCATCGATAATACAGATAGAAAAGACGGTAAGGTCTCTTCCGCCTAATTTGAAAGTTGAACGGCTAATACAGAACAATGAGGTAAACTGGAAAGTAGATATAGACAGAGATGTGCTCCGTCCTGAAAGTAACGGTATATTACACACCGGTTTCCTGCTTTTTCTTAGAAAGGTAACCTCAGAATAAGATAAACGCGGTCATTATCTGCTTGATGCGGCCTGTCTTTCCGTATCTATCCTTTTAGATATGGGAAATGCGATATCCTGATTATTTGCAGACTGAGTAAGTATCTCATACAAAGCTTCATCAGCTTTCTTGCCCGTTGCGGAAAGCTGGTATGTACCTTCAGCTATCCACCGAAGCGCAAGATCGACCCTTCTTATCGGTGCGGTATCCACCTGTTTTGCGATTCTTTGCCCCCCTATTAAGAGGGTCATAACCTCCTCTCTCGGAGCAGAGTTCTCCACTGCCTTTACAAGAACCTGAAGCGGATTGGAACCATTGCTGCTTATCTTATCGAATGCCCTTTCAACGAGATTAGAGGTGGTATAAAATCTTCCGGACATAAGTTTACTTGTTCTGAGATGTTTCTTGCCCTTATGCCCTGGTATCATAAGATGGCTTATTAATCGTTCCACGATATTCATTCTTGCTCTCGCAAGTCTCTGCTGTGACAGTCTGCCAGAGGTCTTTGGTACTATCACAGGTTTCAGTGATATAATATTCTTAAGTCCGGAATCGCTCACAACAACCCCTTCAAAACTGTATTTCCCAAAGAGCTTTATCTCTTTCTCGTTTTTAATGTTGACTGTTTTTTCTTCTTCCATTTTATCTTACCGGTTTCTGCTTTCTCCCCTTTACCAATTCTTTTAATGAAATACCGTTGACTTTGGTTATCCTGAATTTAACGCCAGGCAGGTCTCCCCTCGCACCCTTCTGCGCACCGCCGATCCTCTCGACAATGACATCGTTGTGTTCATCAACAAATGATACGCCCTTACTCCACGGTATATAAGCGGTTATTATCTTCCCATTTTTTGTAAGCTGTACCTTACAGGATTTTCTCTTTCCGGATGACGGTTTCTTCGGGGTTATCTCTACTTTCTCAAGCACTATCCCTCTTGCCTGCGGAGACCCTGCAAGAGGATCATTCTTTTTCCAGCTTCCGCTGAAATAAGATTTGCTCTTGTTTTTGCTGAATCTCACTCGCTCTTTCCTTTTAAGCAACATTTTCCCATTAAAAAGTCCGCGTGTTTTATTTCCCATAGTTTTTATTTAATATTTATGCTAACTATATTAAAATACCTTTGCATCAGCATTTTTATCATCTTTATCTTATTATTGCTTATTTTTCCGTCAATTGACACCTCAACTTTTTTGTTATCCTGCATGTTCCTGTCCGCGGTTATATACCCTGAGATAAGCTTGTTTGGCCTTATCACATTCTCGAAAAGCTTAACGGGATCATCGGAATACTCTATCACAATTACATCTTTCTTGAGCATTTCCTGCAGCATCTTTATCTTCATCCCGTTCTTGCCTATCGCAAGCCCGGCCTGACCCTGATTTACCACAAAGATGATCCTATCCTCAAAATTTATGCAGTCGCGCGGTATGACGCTCGTGACATCGGAAAACAAGTTCATTGAAAGAATTACATCGCCGTCGAATTTTATGTTCATATTTTTTACTTTTTGATCCCTAAGATAGTCACTCCAAATGATTTACCGCACGCAATTGAAAGGGCATCACTGTCTCCCTCATATTTGTATTTTTCTACGTTTAAACTGTTTATTTGAGTCAGCATCTCTTCGCTTGCATTCTCCGCGTATACAACAAAAGAAAGTTCATTATTGGCGTAAGCCCTCAAAGTTGAGTTCAAGCCTATAAAAACTTTATTGCTCTTTATTTTCTCCTGAATCCTCTTCACTATTTCCTTTTCCATTTTGTTTTACCACCAGTTCTACTCCTCCAGTTCCTACAGGTATGACCTGGTTTGACATTATATTGTTTGCAACGTATTTAAACGGATCTGATTCATGGTATAACCCCGCCTCGATAAGATGTTTAAGCGGCACCTCAAATGAAGCCCTCGCAAGGACCGAATCGGCCTCCCCGCTAAGTCCGTACCTGCCTATACCCCTTACACTGCCGTCCAAACACATAGCATCCGCTATTAAAAATATGTGCCTTAAATCGACGATTAATCCTACATTCTCCAGTGTGCCGTTGACCTCTTCTATAATCAGGTTTCTGGCAGCCTCTATCCCGAGTACCCTTGAAACTTCTATTATATCGTTTGATATTGTGTTTACAGGATCAACTTCATCTATCTTAAGAATCTCTGTAAGATTTGTTCCTATGGTTTTGATCCAGTAGTTTCCTTGTTTATCCTGATTGAGTATGGCCCTTGAAACACCGGGTACACCCGAAAGATTTATGTCTACAATTTTATTTCTTAGCCTGATCAATTTTTTGACACTATCAGCAGATTTATCTACAACCGAAAGCACCTCTCCTTCAACCACGGTGGATACCTTCATATGTGATAACTTTGCCGTTAAATCTTTTACAGTAAAACCATACTCTTTTAATAGCTCTTTGTCAATTACAAATTCTATGGATTTTTTTCTTAAAGAAACAGTGTATGAGGAGGTTACATCCCCTATTTTTATTTCTATTATCCGATTGGCGACTTCACTGGCCTTTTGTCTGGATTTTGCATATTCCTGCCTAAGATAAATATCCATAAAAGGTGTGGATATGTCTTTTTTTGCATCGAATATCTCAACCAGTCTCGGCAAACCTGTCGTTGTGTTGATAACCGAAAGACCGGCCGCATGCTTCGTTTTAAGAGTAAGCTGTGTACTTGCTTCGCCTATACTTTGGGCGGCTATGACCCCGACTGCTTCCCCGGGAGTAACTAAGGATCTTGTGTATATCTTTTCCAGCTCTGACATGTCCGCATTCTCGCCGTACTTAGCCTTAAAAGCAACTATATACTTCTCGGGTATTTCCATGTTCATAATTTAAGGTCACCTCTGTCGCTGGCCGACACATCCAATCCGTCTTCTCCGTATTTAAACTGCACTATCGAATTGCCGAGCCTGACGGAAAGATCATCTACGACTTTAAGATCCTGCAAAGCAGAAGACAGCCTCCTCTGCATATAACCTGATATTGGTGTACGAATAACGTTGTCCATAAGTCCTTCCCTGTTACTTGCGGAATGAAGGAAATATTCCACAGGATTAAGTCCTTCCCGGTAGTTTGATGTTATGAAGCCTCTTGCAATCAGGCCATTATCCCCTTTCTTGAAGTGTGAAGTAAGCCTGTCAGAAAATCCGTTGCTTATTCTTACATCCCTAAGCGTCTGCTGCCCTACTAAGCCAACTGTAGGTATAAGATTTGTGATGCTTCCCTTAGCCCCTGTTGTTATCATAGATTCAACGTTATTATTTTTCTTTTCTATATACGCGTCTATTATATTTCTCACCTTTATTCTTATCCTGTTTGTTATACTTAGTATCTTTGCCTCTGCGATATCATCATAATCCTTCAAAAGCTCAGAGACCTCCCTCTCGCCATCTTTTACCACTTTTTCTATTTCAGTATACGCCGCTTTCGGAACATCAAAATCACGTATATTAACACTCATACCCATGCTGAAAAGTGTCATCAATCCAATCTTATTCGCCTGATCTATAAATCTGGCGGTAACATCGGAACCGTACCTTACAAATAAAAACTGGAGAAGACTGCCGCTCTCCCTTCCGATCGTTGCGGAATCTATCACTCCCGAGACGAGTTTTCCGTTCTTAATTCTCACTATCGAATCATCATCCTTCGTTATCTTATATGTGTTGCTGTTGCTTTCAAAATTAAGATCAGCGGGCAGAATCATGCTGAATATCTCTCTTCCGGAATACTTTTTATCCTTAAGATCAACGACCATGCCGATGTTGGAAAGAAGAAACTCCGCTTTATTTTTATCCAGCTCCGTTTCTTTTGAGGTAAGGAGCGCACAGCCTGAAACGTAATCCTGCGCGGCTCCTATCAGCGGGAGGCCGTGCCTCGGTGAAACTATGTTGTTCTTTATGTTTATTATCATGTCTGCCTCTGCCAGAGCTTCTTCATTCTGCAAGACGTGTATATTCATCTCGTCGCCGTCAAAATCTGCATTGTATGGGAGAGTCGAAGCGGGGTTTATTCCCAGCGTGCTGTACGGAAGAACCTTTACCCTGTGCCCCATTATTGATAAACGATGCAGAGAAGGCTGTCTGTTGAACAGGATTATATCTCCGTCTTTTATATGTCTCTCAATTACATACCCCGTCTTAAGTTCATCAAGTATATTACCAACAGTGGTTTCGGTTATTTTCTTTTTTATGCCATCGGGAGTTATCACATAATTTGCCCCGGGATATGAATTGAAATTTTTAACTGTCAGTTTTAATCTGTCTATATTGATATCAGTAACCGATTCGGGATAAGTTATCTCAGTTGCTACTTTTATTGGTACTCCAACTTCATCAAATCTAAGAAAAGAGTCCGGCGAAATAACGGATCTGGCGCCGTAATTTACACGTTTACCCAGTGCGGAACCCCTGAACCTGCCTTCTTTGCCTTTTATTCTATCTTCTAATGTCTTAAGTTTTTTGTTGGATTTGTGTCTTGCAACAGGCACCTGTGCGGAGCCGTTTGATATAAAAGTGGTAACATGATACTGCAGAAGATCCCAAAGTTCATCGATTATAATTTCCGGAGCACCGGATCTTATGTTCTCAGCGAGTCTCTGGTTAGTCCTTACGATGTCGGTCAATTTGTGTGTAAGGTCATCCTCGCTTCTCTGGCCGTTTTCAAGTGTAATCGACGGCCTTATCGTTATCGGAGGAACCGCCAGTATGGAGATAACCATCCATTCCGGTCTAGAATAATCCGGATCCAAACCAAAGAACTGCAGGTCGGAGTCCTTTATTTTTTCGAGTTTATTCAATATATCTACGGGAGTGAGTTTCTGGTCTCCGTCCATAAAAGTGTAAGGTTTTTCAAGTTTGACTTTTCTCTGCTTTGCCTTACAGAACGGGCACACAGTAACATTCTTTGCATGCTTTATCAACACCTTTATCAGTTTTATCTTCTTTTTATGGCCCTCGTTTATATCCGCCGATATTATATCCTCGCTAAGTTTTTTAAGATGCTCATCAGAAATGAGTATCCTTCCGCAGGAATTGCACGTCGCATTTACAAGATTATAAACGTATGGAACCGTTTTTATGTTGAACACCGCCCTCGCAAGTTCGAGGTGGCCAAAATGCCCCGGACAATCCCTGATGGTATTGCCGCATGTTTTGCATGTCAGGCCCGGATCGGTAACGCCCATCCTTAAATCAGACAGGCCGCCATCAACCGGAAAACCGTCTATATCGTATAATTCCGAGGAGGTTATAGCAACCGCACTCATCTTTTGTATAATTTTAGGAGAAAGTATACCAAATTCCAAGGAGGATATCTTGCTGAAAACAAAATTTGAATCTAATTTCATACCTTGCTCCCCAGAACCATTTTTGGATATATGCCTACTGCCTTCAACTCGTCTAAAAGTATCTTAAATGATGCCGAAACTTCTATCAACTTTATTTGCGAATCTTCCCCGTCTATCGGACAATAACCAGTTCTCTTTTTTACGTTGTAAACTACCACCATACCGCATTTCGTGCACACGGGGATGGCTACTTTATCCGAATCAAACCGTTCCTTCAGCGTCATCGCTGATCCATAAGCTACAAAGCAGTCCTTCTCCATTTCTCCCAAACGAAGTCCGCCGCTTTTGGATTTACCCTCGGTCGGCTGTCTGTTAAGCAGCTGTATTGGGCCTCTCGCCCTCCACTGTATCTTATTTGCAACGAAATGCTTAAGCCGTATATATGTCATATCTCCAACGAATATTCTTACTTTCATCTCCTCTCCGGTTATTCCGTTATACATCGTTTCAACGCCATTTTCCCTGAATCCGTATTCCATTAGTTCTTTTCTAAGATCCTCTTCTTTTTCTCCAGTAAATGAAGTCCCATCTACATACCTGCCTCCAAGTGCCCCGACCTTTCCTCCTATCAACTCAAGCAGATAGGCCATCGACATTCTTGTAGGAATCGAATAAGGAGAAAAAATAAGATCCGGAACAATTCCCGAATAGGTAAAAGGCATATCCTCCTGATTTAAAAGCATGCCGACGACTCCCTTCTGACCGCTTCTCGGTCCGAACTTATCACCTATTTCGACGGTTCTGTCCTGTCTTATTTTAAGGGAAACATACTTGTTTCCTTCAGCTGTTGAAGTCACGAAAACATTCTCTACTATCCCGCCTTCGCCTGTCCTGCATTCTATTGAGGATTCTACCTGTTTCTGTACGCCCAACCTGAATTTATCTATTGATGAAACGAATCTTGGAGGGGATATCCTCCCTATAAGAACATCTCCGCTGTTGACGTGTGAATTTACCTGTGCTATCCCGTCCTCATCAAGATATTTATACGAATCCTCGGATCTGTAGCCGGCTACGTCCTTATCCGGTATAGTTATAAGATCACTCTGCCCTCCCACGTACTTGGTCTCTTCTACCTTATAAGGCCTGAAAAACATTGCCCTGAAAAGCCCTCTTTCAACGGAGGACTTGTTTATTATTATCGCATCGTCCATGTTATACCCCAGATAAGAAAGGACGGCAACTACTATATTCTGTCCAAAAACATGGGATCTGAACTCCTCATTATCATACATCCTTGTCTTCACTATGGGTGTTTGCTGATCAACTGCGATCATAGAATCGTTGTCATGTCTTATAAGATAATTTGTGGTGTATATACCGACGCCCTGCTGTACACTTTTTACGGCGGTAACATTTCTGTGTGCGTTACTGTGATTTATAAAAGGAAGCAGCGCTGCCTGCGTGCCAAACACTGAAAGAGGAGTTATCTCAAGATGGGTGTGCTCAGTAGTCAGGTCCTCTTCTTTTAAAGCGGTATAAGCAAGTTCCTCCTCATCGGCATCGAGATATTCGATTTTACCTTTATCTATTAGATCCTGCCAGGTAAGATGGCCTTCTTTAATCAACTGCACGTCCTCCTTTGTTACCATCGGCTTGCCGTTTTTAACGACTATAAGAGCCCTTAAAAGTCTTCCGCCGTCGGAGTTTATCATCACGCTGTCAGTATCCTTCCTATACCTTATATTTACCTCTTTAGGTATGTTCCCCGCCCGTCTGTCTTCTATTATCTCTTTCACCAATTTATTCGGATCATCTGTCACTCCGGAAAGTACGCCGTTTACAAATACAAAACTCATATGCTCTTCACCCCGTAATTCTTAAGCAGTTTTTTAACGCTGTTGGTATCTACTCCCTCCTTTGACATCATTGAAAGTATGGCGAGATTCTTAGTTAAACCGATTTTGGGACCTTCGGGGGTTTCAACCGCGCAGAACCTCCCAAATTGTGTTCCGTGCAAGTCTCTGGCCCTGTAATTTTCCCGGTTAGATGTAAGCAGCGATTCAACCTTTCTTAAATGGGAAACGGTGTCAGGGAAACTTCTTCTGTTAAGATGCTGGGTTATACCTACCCTGCCGCCCACCCACTGACCTGTTGCGAGCGAGGACCTTAACCTGGCAGTCAACTGATCCGAAGTGAATATATACTTTGGACCAGGTACCTTGTCCTTTCGTATGCCTCTTTCAAAATTATATTTAGCATCGTTTAATATCTGTTTAAATATGAACCTGAAAAGCATATCCAGATTGTAACTTTCTGCATGCAGTCTCTTGTTTGAATAATGGTCCTTATCAACTTCTTTTCCTTCTAAAGAGTTCTTAATAAGAAGATTTGAAACATACATTAAATACTCAGCTTTTATTTTTCTTGAATCCTTTTCTCTTCCTAAAAACGGAAACAGCAAAGAATCTATATTGAGCTCTGCGGTTTCCTTCGTATGGATTGAATGCAGCATTTTACCGATAGTGTCCAATGCATCATTTTCTGAATCTACATTAAACGCGATAAGATTCATGTCTACAGTGTTTATTGCATCTTCATCGCCTTTTCCTATTTTTTTGATTATTTCGTTCTCGCTCGTCACGCCCAACGCTTTTATAAGCATTACTATGGGAACTCTTTTGAGCTTACCGAATGTTATATAAAGAAGATTGCTGCTTGAAATCTGCAGAGTGTGGGGAACCTTTATAGAATCCGCATCAGCAAAAATCTTGGCGCTGAATTTAAATCCTTCCTGGTTATCCCTTGTTATAAGTATATTATTCGGGGCTAGGTCCTCCGTCGTTATTATTATCCTTTCTGTCCCGTTTATGATAAAATAACCGCCAGGATCTGTCGGATCCTCTTTTTTTTCGCTTAATTCCTCCGATGAAAGGCCATAGAGATTGCAATATTTTGACTTTACAATTATCGGCATACGGCCTATAAACACCTCCTCTTCCTCAGTTGTTTTGCCGTCCTCTATATAAGAAACGGAAATCATCAGAGGGGCATCATAGGTAAGATCCCGTATTCTTGCCTCCATAGGCATTATTTGCCTCACTATGCTGTCTGCCTCGATTATGTCCGGCTTTCCTATGGTTATCTTATTTATCTTTATTTTGAAATCGTTCACACCGGCCGGTTTTATCACCGGTTCGATAATTCCCTCGGTCTCTATTATCTTTTGAAGGCCCTTGTCTATAAAATATTCAAATGACAGAATGTGATGCGCCGCCAGCGCGGTGGCATTGAGCGCCGAATTCAAAACCGCATCGTAAGGATTCTTTTCCATTTTATTTCACCACAAACCTATAATAGTTGTACTCACCAGCAGTCTTACTCTTACGTTTTATCTCGAGCACATCCCCCTCCTTTGCATCCAGTAGCTTTACTGCGGGATCATTCAACTTTATCTTAGGGAGATCCTTCAGAGAAATATTATATTTACTTAACAGCTGGTCAATCTCCTCTTTGAGCATAACTCTATATTGCGGTGACAAACGGTTACTAAATACATCGATATCCAAGCGGCGAAACCTCTTCAAGTATAATTTATAATTCAATTCTATAATAATTATAGTATTTAAGCTTTTCTATCAGTAAATTCTGTATTGGTAAGTCGCATTTATCATTAACAAATGAATAAAATGTGCATTAAGGCCGAGTTATTGCCGTTCTAATGAATGTATTTTACCGTTATTATTCAAGTTTCTGTCCGCAAGGTTAAAGACAGAGTTACTGTAACTTACAACCCAGTATGAGAGTAATAGTGATCCGAGAATACCTTTATAAATCAACGGCATAACTGCTGTGCTTACCAGATAAACAAACAGTAGCAGCAACACGAGATAAATTAAAAATGAAACAATCGACTGCAGCTTTATGCCCTTAGCGAGTTCCCTGCTGTTTCGGAATGCAGAGTAAACAGTAGAATCTCCGTAGATTGAGAAGAAACCGAAAAACATCAGGGAACTGCCGTAATAAACACCAGGGATAACTAATGCGATCAACCCTAATATAGATACCGCTCCCTGCACGAATATCGCTATAAGAAATTTAGGGAATTTGACGAGCGACGTTTTTATAAGCCGCGATATGCTGAGGTTATTTGAAACGACATAATACAATTTATAATAAAACAAAATGAAAACAGAGAAGATTATAAGCATAAACGAGGATATAAACGCGGCTTCACCGATGATAATGTAGCTTGTTGAAACGGAGGGGTATACTGTTTTTCCCATAAATACCCCCAAACCAAGAACTTCAAGAATGGTTACAAAGTCCAATAAAAAGACTATAAGAAATACTGACATAAATGCAATGAAAGAACTCGCTTCAGATGGCGATTTCAGTCCGTATACAACTGCCGACAACAGACCTTTCCAACCGCCTCCTTCTTCCATTTTATATACCTGGTTATGCTTACTAATATCCTTATCCCCGCGCTTTTTTACTTTTTGCTCTGCCGGCATATTCTGACTTTAATTTAAAACCGCAATAGGCATACACGGGGCATTCTCCGCATAGAGGTGATATAGGTTTGCATATCTCCCTTCCGAATTTTACAAAGACATGATTTACCGCCATTCTGTTTTTTTTATCCAGCATCTCCTCAAGTATTTTTTCAGCCTGTTCCGGCTTCGTATTGAATGGAACTGCACCCAGTCTCTGTGATATCCTGTTTACGTGCGTGTCCACCGCAATATACGGCAGGTTAAAACCCCACTCTAACACCAAACTCGCGACTTTGGCGCCCACTCCAGGTATTTTCATAAGTTCTTTCTTGTCCTTTGGAACCCGTGAATTAAAATTTATTATAAGAAACCTGCACGCTCTTTTCAAAAGTCTAGCTTTAGTCCTATAAAAACCAACGGGATATATAAGCCGTTCTATATCATCTGTTTTTAATTTTAATATTTTATCCGGCGTACCGGCCACGGCAAGCAGCCTTTTTTGGGCCGGGAACGTTGTTGTGTCCTTGGTTCTTGTAGATAATATGCCGTGAACCAGTATCTCGAAAGGTTCTGCTTTCCTTTCCTTTTCATAGTATCGCTTGCTGAGGATATGCACTACGGATGCAAAGTCTTTTTTATCCATAAATTGAGCTAAACCTTTAGAAATAAATAATTTAAATACCAAAATAATAAGGGATTAGATGACATATAAGGTAGATAACGACGGATTGAGATACCTCACCGAGAAATACGATATTGATTTCGACGGTATAATAGACAGCATAAAAGAAAAAAAATATGATAAAGTGGCCATACAGGTACCGGACGGATTCAAACTCCACGCGCTTGATATTGCGGATGTAATAAGCAAAAATTCCGGTGCTGAAGTGTATATATGGGGCGGCAGTACGTACGGGGCATGTGATATCCCGAGCGGCCTGGGTAAATTCGGGATAAAGGCGGTAATACAATTCGGACATGCAAGATTCAGGGCAGACGCTCTCGGAAAAAGCAGTGGTTAAATGATAACAATAGGGATAGACGAAGCGGGCAGAGGTCCTGTCATAGGCCCGATGATAATAGCCGGTGTGGGAGCAGATGAAGAAGTCTCTGTAAAATTCAAATCAATGGGTGTAAAAGATTCAAAGATGCTGAGCATAAAAAGAATATTTCTGTTGGAAAGGGAGATATTAAACCTTATTAAAAATTACTATTTCATAACATTATCCGCAGGAGAAATAGACGACAGGTTTAGTAATGGAAAAAATCTTAATTATCTGGAACTCGATAACATGGCAGAGATCGCAAATAAACTAGAGGGAGAAACTGTTATAATTGACTCCCCCAGTAAGAACACCGAAAAAGTAAGATTATACCTCCAAAAAAAGATAATAAATAAACGGGTAATAGCAGAAAACTATGCGGATAAAAATCACATCGAGGTGTCCGCGGCGTCTATAATCGCGAAAGCAAACAGGGAAAGGGAGGTAGACCGGATAAAGAAGATAATCGGATATGATTTCGGCAGCGGTTATCCTTCCGATCCGAAAACTGCGAATTTTATAAAAATCATTGCGCAGAACGGGAAAATAAAACAGGACCCTTATAAAAAATTTATAAGAAAAAGCTGGAGCACGGTAAAAGCCACTGATTATAAAACATTAAATTTTTTCAGTTAACTTATCTATAAATTCCTGCGGCAGATCCGTTGATTTCCATTTATTTTTATCTATGCAGATGTGAAGTATATAACCCTGGCACATAATATCTTCTCCGCGAACTATGTCAAAATCAAAACGTATTATCTTTTTGGATATGAGACTCACCTTCAACACAGTGTTCAAAACATCTCCCATTCTCGCAGAGTTAATGTACTTTGCACCCGATTCAAGGACAACCATCCAACGTTCATCGTCTATAAACGGAAAATTGTAACCCTTTAATTTTACGAATTCCTGCATTGCATCCGTAAAAAAACGGTAATAACCGGAGTAGTGGACTACCCCCTGCGCGTCAGTATCATATATCTTAACATCCTCGCTGAAAGAATAGTTCTCCATCATAGTTAATAAGGCATGAAACTTTCCCCGAGATCCTTTAAAACCTCGGTCTGTCTTTCAAAGTATTCTCTCGCATTTTTGAATCTTTTTATAAGATTGGATGCAACGGCATTTTTTAAATCAAGAGGGTGGATCTTTTTTTCGCTATACAGCTTTATTAATTCACCCGGGAAGGTTATTTCGAGATCTCCTCCAAACTTTGCATCCCTCTCTATATGGAACTTCCCGTCATTCGGGAGTATAAAAAAGTTTATGAGCTGTATTATAAAATTATCTTCGACTATGCCTTCCGGACAATAACCGTTCATTATTTTCTTTCTTATTGAGTCCTCAGAATCATATATTTTTATGTTACTTTCCGGCACGGAAGAGGACATCTTGGTTCCCGGGCCGCGTATCGATGCAACCAGCGGAGTCAGCACCTCCACCCTTTTTCTGTAGCCTATTTTATCAAGATATTCCCTCGCATAGGCGAATATGTGCCTTTGATCCATTCCCCCCAGCTGCATATCAACATCCAGATACTCCTCATCCAAACTCTGCATCATAGGATATATAAGTTCGCTGACCTTTGGATTTTTCATCCTTGTGACTTCCGAAGCTGCATGCAAGGCCTTCTCAACGGTTGTAATTGTCGAAAGTTTTAATAAGTCGGAAACGTACGTCTGGCTTAACTCAAAATCAGAACCCCGCACAAACTCTGGTGTTCTTTCCCAGTCAAACGCCAGCTCTATGCATTTCTTTGTATAATCTACCCTTTTATCAAGATCCTCCCACTTTGACTTCAAGTCATCCAATGCCGCGTGTAAATCCGCTATAAGTATCTTCGGATGCACCCCTGCTTTTTCAAAATCAAAGAGTTTCCCAAGTGCAACCAAATGACCTAGATGAATCGATCCGGTAGGCGCTCTGCCGATGTATACGGATAAAGGTTTACCCTCATTGAGAAGAGATTTTAACTCCTCAACGGTTATTATCTCAAGAGTATTTCTCTTTATCAACTCTAATCTTTCCTCTACATCCATTATTAGGATAACAAAACTTGAAATATATACTTTACCTGCCAGAAATAGGAAAGTTTAATTTATCCGAAATACAGTAATAAACATGAAATTTATCCATGTTGGGGACACACACATAGGCCAGGTATACAAGAATGACACACGGAACGCGGATATTAAAAAAGCATTTATAGAAATGATAGATTATGCAATATCAAATAAAATTGATTTTATAGTACATTCTGGTGATTTATTTGATATCGGTACTCCGCCGTTGGATTCCCTTCTGTTCGTAACGGACGAATTAAACAGGCTTAAAAAAGAAGGTATACCGCTGTTCATAATTCCCGGTTCACATGACGTTGGAGTGGGGGAAGAAGAGAGTATAATAGAACTCTTCCACAGAAACGGACTGCTTATCAACCTAAATTCAAAAAAATACCTAGAAATAAATGATTATGTAACTCTGAAGGGGGAAACATACAAAGGAGCGTTTATTTGCGGCATAAAAGGAAAACGAAGCAGGGTCGAGGATGAAATATTTAAGAAATTGCAGATAAAAATGGATGAATCCGCATACACCAAGATATTTGTTTTCCATCACACGATATCCTACCTTGGAGAAAAATTCAAAGACCTTGAGACCGAGAGTTTGCCCAAAGGATTTGACTATTACGCAGCCGGACATTGGCACGGCCACATGAATAACATAGAATATGACAAAGGCATAATACAATACCCTGGATCATTAGAATACTGTGATGAAAAAGAAATCGTAGACAATCCGAACCGGGGATTTTATATCATAGACTACAACGAGGGAGGTATAACATCAGTAGAGTATAAAATCATAAAAACCCGGGAAAAACAGATTTTCACGATAAAAGCAGACAATAAAACCGCGGCGGAAGTTGAAAATGAAACGATGAAAGAACTTAAAAAAAATGAAGGTAGGATACTTGTTATAAAAATGGAAGGAAAATTAAATGGAAAAATATCGGATATAAATATCACAAAAATAAAGAACACGGGCTATGAACTGGGTTACTCCTATATAAGCATAAACAGATCAAAACTAAGCGATAAAAACACAGAAGCGCAATTTGAAGATTTAAAAAGCGAGGAACTTTCTTCTATAGAATACGAATTTCTTAAAAATAAAGGTTATTCGGAAAACGAAATAAAAATCGCCAGGTACCTTATAGATTCGACTGGAGAAACAGTCGATAAAATAGAAGAAGAAGTGGAGAAAATGTTCTATTCACATGATAATTTCTGAAATCCAACTTGACAATATAAGAAGCCATAAAAGAAATAGTATAGAATTTACACCAGGAATAAATGTAATAACCGGTAACACTGGCAGCGGCAAATCATCGGTATTGATGTCAATTGAATATGCACTTTTCGGAAAAATAGGAGAAGGCCGAGAAGAAGGAAAAATGCTGTTAAGAAGGAACTCGAATGAAGGAAGCATAGCAATAAAATTAATAAATAACAATGATGAATACGAAATAAAACGCGGTTTGAAAAGAGTGGGCGATTCTGTGAGAAATGACGATTCGAAAAACTATATAATCAAAAACGATAAAAAAATTGATCTACAAAATCGGGCGTCGGATATAAACTCCTATGTGAATAAAATACTCAAAATAGAATCGGAAAATCCGTTAAAGATGTTTGAAACTATAACATACATAAAACAGGATGAATTAAAAAATCTGATATTTGAAACCGGACAGTATAAACAGGAGTATATTGACGGGTTGCTGCAATTAAACAAATATCTAGATGTATATGAAAGTACTAGAGATTTAATAACAAAAATTAAAAATGAGATAGAGCTGAACAAAAAGGAAATAGAATTGGGTATAGATGAAAATGAAATCATAAGAATAGAAACAAAGATAAATGAAAATAAAAATGTTATAGAAGCGTTAAAAAATGGACTTGAAGAGAATAGAATTTTACTTGAAAATAAAACAATAGAAAAAAAACAGAAAGAAAGTGAGCTGGAATTCGAAAGAAATAAAAAAATAGATTTTGAAAAAATGTCTACAGAAATAAAATTAAAAAACAACGAGAAAATAAAACTCGAAAATGAAATTACAAAAATAAAGCAGAAAATAGAGGATGCAAACAAGAATTTTAAGGCGGTAGAAAGGAACGAAAAAAATGAGCTCGAAAAAGCAATAAAAAACCTGGAGGAGATAACAAAAACAAAAAGCGATGAACTTAAAAAATTATACCAGGACTTTTTCCAGTTAGAATATTCGTATAAAAACGCCCAAAAAGAGGAAGAAAATTTATCAAACGAAAAAACCAGCGAAAATCTAAAAATTAAGACGCTGACAGAAGAAGCGGCTAAAATAAAAAAACGGCTTGAAACTGCCTTAGAAATAGAAAATAAAGAGGAAATTGCCGGCAGGATAAAGGAATTAAAAACAAAAAGCGATGAACTTAAAAAAGAAATGGAGGACTCCATAAAAAGTGGATTTTGTGTTATGTGCGGCAATAAAATAACAGATATCTCGCATGTTAAAACGGAATATGAAACAAAAATTAAAAAATGCCAGGACAGTATAACTGAATTAAAAGGCATCTCAGATAACATAAAATATTCCAAAAAAGATTTAGAAAATCAGCTTGAAATAATCAAAATGAAGATTGACTCTTCCAATGAGATTCTGCATAAGGTAACATCAAGATTATCAGAATTAAAGATAGAAGAGAAAAAAACTGAATACGAGATAAAAAAAGATAATTATAAAAAGTATAGCGATGAACTTGAAGAGCTGTTATCATCACTTAAAAAAGCCAGGGAAGAACTGCAAAAAGTACAGGAGCAAGAAAAGCTTGCTATTGAAGTGGAAAACTATAATAATAGAATCAATGAAATTGAAAAAGCCATACTAAATTATATAGACGAAATAAAATACACCGAGGATAGATTGGCAGGCATAAAATTTGACGAAGAAGAATTAAAGAAAAAAGAAAATGGTTTCAAGCTGACAATTGAGGAGATAAATAAAATAAATTATAAAATAACTGAAATTAAAAAAGAGACGGAAATGAGAGAAAAACAGATTTTAGAGGATAAAGGAAGACTGGAAGAAGTAAAAATTAAAATTAAGAAAAGGGAGGAAATAATTAAAACCTTGAACAAAAAGGAAGATCTTCTGAAAATAATCTCAAATCTACGTGAGGATATAAGGAGTATACGGGAGTATGTAAGATTAAAATTTATAAATGAATTCAAATCCTTGTTCAAAGCACGCTTTGAAGAACTTAGAAACGAAAATGATTACCTGTTGGATATAGACAACAACTATAATGTCATTATAAATGCCGGAAATGAAGAAACAGATGCGAGAGCGTTATCGGGTGGAGAAAAAACTTCCGTAGCGATAGCTTATAGACTTGCATTATCCTCTTTGGCATCAATTTTGGGAGGGGTTGGAAAAAATGAATTGATACTTATGGACGAGCCGACCTCTGGCTTGGATAAGGAAGATATAAATGCGCTCACAAGCGCAATAACCAAGATAACGGACTTAAAACAGATTGTAATAGTCACACATGAGGATAGCATGAAGAACATTGCTGATAGGGTCATAAAACTAAAAAAAGAGGCAGGAGTCTCTACATTATATTAATCAAGAAAGAGAATCGTTGACTGAATCTATATTTGGTTTTTGAACTCTTGAATAATCTGATAAACTGTTTATTTGACCGTCGTTGCCCATAAATATTTTCAGGTGATTCATTATAACCGGGTATGTACTCTTTAATTGGCGGTATAAATCAAATGCTATTTTTTTATATTCTGGGTGCGCTTCATCAGTGCTTCGATTTTCAGCAATAAAAACCGCTTCGGCCAGGCTCATTGACATTTTAAGATCAGATTTTGTCGCAAGCGGAATAAGTAACTGGGACTCGGAATAAAATCCGTTCTTATACAATTCTTTTAAATAGTGTTCAAGTTCGCCAAGTGAATCGCTTGTTGTCCTCATAAGATCACCATTTTTGTATATGACATCCGGTATTATGTAATCATTGACATAAACTTCTATATTTCTGTTTGACAACCTGTGTCTCCATAGATCTCTCGCGGTGCCAAGTGAGCAGGTTATATCTATCTGCAGGAAGGAGGATCTAAGCACACTGTCGTTCAAATCATCAAATTTTCCAGTTCTGCTTGCAGACAAGCCGGTAAGATAATCTACAACCACACTTTTTTTATTTTTTGAGTTAGTATGCGGAAGTTGATAATAAATTGAATTTAGTACCTGTTTTTCATTTTGAGACGCATCAGTTATGCCTACTTTTACGGCATCGATGGAAGATAAGGAAGGGGGCTGTGAGACATCAGAATAATTAAATTTTATTCGTTCCGGGTATATTTTTTTATTAAAATCATCAGGTTTTATATGGGTAGATAAAGATGGAACGTTATCCGTAACCGTCGAAGAAAACAGTTCTCCTGCCATTTTATTATAGAGATTATCACTAGAAAGCAATTTTCTGCCGATGTTCTCTGAAGTTCTGGCACTTAAAAGCATGACCAAAGTCGTATTTGACCCCAGGGGCAGAAAGCTTCTTACAGAATCTCTTACCGTGGGGGAAAGAACCGTTTTAATTTCTTTTTCACTTGGAATCCTATGGTTTTTACTCGGAAAGTCTTCAACATATTTAATTAATAATAGATCAAAGGAGGAGTTATACAATTTTGAAAGTTCAGTATACCCCCTCGATAAAGAAGCTCTTGCGTCTCCGGTTATATCTGATGGTAGGTAACGCTCTTTAAATTCGACATAACGCGTAGATCTTTCTTGAGAAGAAATAAAAATTTCATCCTGTATAGACAATGCAGTAATCTCAGGAACGGTCATTGAGATCATGAAGCTAGACTGTTCCCCTATATTTCTGTGACCAAGGACAGACTGTATATTGTAGAGACTACTCCTAGTGGAACTTTCTAAGTATGACTCTACTTTTGCAAAAAACTTGTTAACGGATAAAACATCCTTTAAATCAACCTCGTCATCATACACTCCTAAATATTTACTTGTCATAAAATCCGATTTAGAAAGTAATTTTTCCAATAAACTTTCATTATTTTTTGTAGTAAGTCTACTTGAAAGAGATAAGTCTTCAATTGCCAGCATTTCTGTCGTGGGAAATGTCCTGTAAAAAATCGCACCCATCCCACTAAAATAATAAAACCGCAGAAATCCTTTATCTTCTCTTTTTACTTGCATACTAACTGATAATAGTATTAGTTGATATTAATAGTTTAAATGCAGGGGAAGGGATTTGAACCCTTGAACTCACAAAGAGAGCAGATAGCTCAAACGCGCACTTTTCTTGAGTCTGCCACGTTTGGCCAGGCTTCGCTACCCCTGCAAATAACACCGGCAACAATACTGTGTCCGATAATCAGAATATAGAATTATGACGTTTAAATAAGTTTATTGAAACAGTTAACAAAACCATAAAGACAATAAGACCAGGTGGTAAAACCGCATTGTTTACTAGAAATTTTAACTACTCTTGTCTTTTACCGGCTCGGACTTATTCAGATCTTCAAAGATATTTTCAAATGATTCATGTAGATTTTTTAAATCGACGGATAATTTGGAAAACATCTCTTCATATTTCTGGTTATCAATCTTAAATTTATTAAATGAATCGGAGGCCCTGCCAACAATTTTTTTAAGTTCTTCGTACTGCAATTTAGTCGAATAGGACACACCAACAAACACGTCTTGTTCATTTACCATAATATTAAATTAATACGTTAATTTAAATAGTTAATATTAAGGTGCAGTAACTTTTATGGCCTGTACCGGACAAACATTCTGGCAAGCCATACAAAATATGCAGTCTGCTTCCCTTGCAGGATCTGCTTTCTTATCAGATAAAGAATTTCCAGGAGTATTGTTCCATTCTATCAATGAAACCGGACATGCGGGTATGCAGGAACCATCGGCATTGCAGATATCCCAATCAATTGCCACGACCGTTCCGTGAATTCCCAGCTTGTTTGGAGGTTCTACAGGCCCCCATACATCGTGATTACTGTGTTGTTCAGGCATTTTCTGCCTTTTTGTTTTAAACTCAGGATCGATTCCCATATACTAAATTAAAATTTCATTCTATATAAATGTTAGCGCGGCTTTATGGAATCCAAGACCTGTTTGAGCACGACCGCCTGGTTATGTTCTTCGTCCTTCGCACCGAACAGCAGGACTAGTCTCTTCTTCTTTTTTTCCAATGATTTGATGCTATTTATTTTTTCCAGAACTTTTGGATTCTTAAGTTCCGCTCTGTAACGGATTTTGAACTCGTTCCATTTTTCCGGGTCGTGTGAAAACCATTTTCTCAGCTTATCGCTCGGCGCCGCATCCTTTATCCACTCGTCGGCTGCCAGTTTCTCCTTGTTTATCCCGCGAGGCCATAATCTGTCTACGAGTATCCGATATCCTCCGTTGTTTTTTTCATACGCCCTGCGAATCTCTATCACAATATTAATAGAAGAAAATATTATAAATAATGCTAGGAACATGATAGACTACAAGATCTCAAAGAATGCAGGGGTATTATTTGTAGGTATAAACCCTCACTTTGGTTCTTATGAAAGAGGTGTTCCATTTTCTAACAATAAAACTTTTTGGTACTTGCTAAGCGATGCTGGTATGATAAAAGAGACCAGAGAAGTTATAAAAGAGGATTATAAGTTAAAAAATCTTTATAACAAAATAGATAAAATATACAAGATAAATTTCATTAATCTGATTGACAGGCCTTCAAAAAATGTTTCTGATTTAAGAAAAAACGAGGAAAAACCTGGCGTGTACAGATTAAATAAAATAATAAGAAAAATGAAACCGAGAGTGGTATGCTTTATCGGCAAAATTACCTACATGAAATTTTCAAATGATAAAAATTTCAAATTTGGACTACAAAAAAAATTATACGACAGTAAGATGTATGTTATGCATTTTCCTATAAGAGGGTACGCAAACGTACGGATAAAGGAACTCAAGACTGTCAAAAAACTATCAAACTCAATTTCTGGAGACAAGGTCCGTTTTATATCTAGACCAGAAGAAATAAATTAAATAAATTGAAAAAATCACGGCAACTGCATCGATAAAAATCGACAATAGAATTAGCCCATTATAAAAAATAATAGATATAACTGACATGGCAACGACAATTGATAAAAGAACTGACAGTAGGGATACCGCTAAAAGAAAATTATAAATATCCTTCAGGATTTTGTATCTTTTCTTGTTGTTTGAAGCATAATCCTTCACTGTCTTTATAGCAATCTTTCCTTTGTTATATTCGTATATTTTCATATAAATCTGCAGAGGGAGGGATTTGAACCCTCGAGGGCGCTAAGCCGCAGGATATCTTATTCTCTGCGACTACAAAGACAGATAAGGACCTTAAGTCCTGCACGTTGGGCCAAACTTCGC
Source organism: Nanobdellota archaeon (assembly GCA_021802505.1). Taxonomy (GTDB): domain Archaea; phylum Nanobdellota; class Nanobdellia; order Parvarchaeales; family Parvarchaeaceae; genus Parvarchaeum. The sequence continues at coordinate 49,303 of JAJZXE010000003.1, read as the reverse complement.
TACCTCTGCTTCAAATAATAAGCACTCGCTGATTATTTATAACTAAGCGCTCTTCTCCCTAAGAAGCCGTCTTTTTCTCTTTCTATCCAACATTTTCTTCTTTCTCGTTTTCCACCTGTCTTTGTGGTATTTCTTCCAATTTTTTGAACTTCTTTTCATATACTAATTACGTGTTCACCTCATTTATATTTTGGCACCCGAGACGCCCGAACTCTGATGATAATTGCCAGCGTAGGGTTTTTGAACCTCGCTTAACGTAGTACTAAACACCAGGTGCAGAAACCGTGTACCTTTCGATATTTTTACGGGGACGTTGCCGCCTATCATCATTATTGTTAAGTTGCCTTCATACCCCGCATCTACTATTGTGGGAGGAATTGCAATCCCCAATCTTGCAAACGTCGACCTTATATTACACATACCTACAAGATCATTTGGCATTTTTATCCTCTCGCTTATTTTTACCAGAACCCGCTCCTGTGGAAAAATAACAAAGCTATTGTCTATCTTCTCCTTACTATACACCTTATCCAGTATTGACTTGTCATTTATATCAACTGGCTCTTTATTATAGACAAACCGAAGCAATTCATCCCCTATTCTTAAATCCACCCCGTTTTCGCGTATCGTATCATTGGCAATAGGATCTATAACAAGCTTATTTTTTTCAATATACTCCCGTATATCTTTGTCACTTAATATCATCTAATGATTAAATTATCTCAGTATAAAAATTTATTGTTTAGCCAAAATTAAATATTTATCTGCGGATGCAATATAATTTACATGAAATTTAAGAGTATAGAGATCGAATGGCTCCATCATGACTGTTTTAGGATAACCTGCAAAAAGATCAAAATTTACACTGATCCTTATAAAGTTTTAAACAGATATAACGATGCTGATTTGATACTTATAACGCATGACCACTATGATCACTTGGATAAAGAAAGCATAAAAAAATTAATCTGTGATAAAACAATAATCATTGCCCCGAAAGACTGCGAAGGTTTACTTTCTGACTTTAAAAATCAAAAAGTGCTAGTTTCACCCGATGAAATAAAGATAATAAAAGAAATCACCATAAAAACCGTTCCTTCTTATAATGTGAATAAATTCAGGGAAAAGGGAGCGGTATTCCATCCTAAAGAAAAAGGAAACGTCGGATACATATTCATAATAGACAATGTAAGAGTCTATCTTGCTGGCGATACGGATAATATACCGGAAATGAAGAACTTCAGGACCGACATAGCACTGTTACCGGTTAGCGGTGTGTATGTTATGACGCCGGAAGAAGCCGCCGAAGTGGCAATCATCATAAATCCTGAAATCGTTGTACCCATGCATTATGGATCAGGGATAGGGACGGAAAAAGAGGCGCAGAAATTTAAAAGATTGCTTGAAAATAAAATACGTGTCGAGGTTCTAAGCCCTATAGACAAATCATAAAAAGGTTTAAATACAACGTATTTTATAGAATAAGAATATGTCTAAAAGTACTGCGCCGTCTCTTAAGAAAGTAGGAGGGGGTTTTAAGGGTAAAAGAAAGGATAAAAGAAGGAGTGAATCAAAAGATCTTTCGGTTCCGCTTCAGGTCGGTGAAAGAAAGATAAAAACGACTAGAACACTCGGTGGAAATACAAAAATTATAGCACTTAAAACTGACCAGGGGAATCTTTTTGATCCTAAAACTAAAAAACTGTCAAAAGTTAAGATACTACGCGTTCTCGAAAATAAAGCCAATCGATCGTATGCAAGGCGTAATATAATCACCAAGGGTGCAGTTATAGAAACTGATCAAGGAAAAGCGATGGTAATTAACAGACCAGGACAGGACGGCCAGGTAACTCTTAAAAAGCAAGAGTAAGTCATAAAACTCCTGATGGAAGTAAACTTAAGAAAATTCAGCGATATAATAGACAAACATCATAAAAAAATAATAGCGATTTGGATTATAATCTTTTTAATTTCAATACCTGTGGCTATACACTTATTTAGCATAGTGTCTTATAACGTAACCAGCAGCTCAAACAACAGCAGCAGCGGAAATTCTGTTCAGCTAATTGTCAGTGTAAGCAATAATTCATTCTCAAACAGCAGCAAAAGTTTTTTCGAAAGGATATCGGATGCATTCACATATCGGAACATAACATCGATATACTCTGTGGAATATAATATATTGAATTCATCGTATTATACGATAAAGAAAAACTCAGAAATAGCATTAAGTCTTGCTTATTCAAAATATAATCTGACCCCAAAAACAGCTCCAAAAAGTATAAACAATACCATAATAGAGAATATAGCAAAAGGGATACAGGAAAATTTAAACGATTCTGGATTAGTACTTAGAAATTCTTCATATGATTTTATTATCGGAGTCATAAAAGATTATACAAATTCAACGCCATTATATATAATCAACCAATATAACTTTACTACTTACCCGATAGTGCAAAACAGCACAGAAACAGAGACTTTGATAAATTATAACCACACCACCACAATTACAATAGTAAACAATTCTAACTATTCATTCGTAAATTCATACATCGGAAAAATTTCCGGGAATTACGGCATAAAATCATACGTAACTGGATCAACAGGCTTAAGCAGTAACATAAAAAATGAAACGGATTTTGGAACTTTTCTTGCAATAGCAATAGGAATACTCATGGTCATAATCATAACGGGATTTATTTTTAAGTCGCCGATCGCTGCATTTGTGCCGCTGATGGTATATGGAATTGACCTTACGATCGCTTTTTCCATTTTCTATGTTATATACCACGTGATATTAAGAAGTACTGTATCATTCTTTGATCCGGCTCTTGCAGCAATACTAATGTTAGGAATATCAACAGATTATTTGGTATACATGCTTTACAGGTTTAAACAGGAACTTAAGAAAAACCATAGGGAAAGCGTGAAACTAAGCGTGGGGGGAGCCGGTGCGGCTATACTCGTTAGCGGCACTACTGTAATCTTAGCTTACAGTATACTCTCTGGATTTAATCTCGCATTTCTTGGGTCTACAGGAATCCTCGATTCTGTAGGTGTCCTTGTGGTTCTGATATCGGCCGTTACTTTAATGCCGTCCATATTGATATCTTTTGGAAAGAAGGTCTTCTACCCGAATTTTAAACCTGGATTTTCATTTGAAAGAGCTTTCGAAAAATTGGCTGAATTCGATTACAAAAACAGATATGTAATAATTTCAATATTTGTATTTTTAATTGCGATAGCCGCGTATTTTTTTGTAGTGTATCATCCCGGACTAAATTTTCTTGGGTTACTGCCAAATTCACAGTCAAAAACTGCTTTTTATATCGCTACAAACAACTTTAAATTTGATCCTATAGATCCCTTAATAATAAACATAACTCCCGCACAGAATTTGAACAGCACAGCAATCTATAACTCAATTAAATCGATGAACGGCGTTGCATACACACAAATCGGCGGAGCGAACGGCTCATTTCGGGTGACTGCTTACCTTAAACCGCTTGGTTTTAGCACCGCCGCATTGAACGACTATCAGAATATAAACAACTATCTTAAAAAGATAAACGTAAAATACACCATTACGGGTCTTCAGGTTTTTTTAGGAAATGCGGTACAGACTATGAACAGTGATGTTCCGCTGCTTATACTGGCACTAGGCTCAATGATATTCACAGTTCTTTTCATAATACTTTTTTCGGTCTATACCCCGCTAAGACTCGTACTTCTTATAATTGCAAACGTAATAGCCGCAAACGGAATTACACTGGTGATATTTCATTACATACTGTCTTTTCCGTTCATATCTATAGCGCAGGTATTTCTCATAACCAGTATAATGGGGGTTGGAGTAGATTATGATATATTTTTGGTCATGCGCATAAGAGAATATGTAAAAATGGGGAAGAATAATTTTGAGGCGGTAAAACTTGGATTGATGAAGAGCGGACCGGTTGTCGCAAGCATCGGTGTGATATTTTCCGTTGTGTTTTTATCACTTATTGCCAGCGGTGTGCCTATAATAGCAGAAGTAGGGTTTATAGTTGCAGTTGGTATCTTAATCGATTCGGTCCTATCTGTTCTGTTTATAGTCCCTTCTATAATGTTTTTACTGCAAAAATACAACTGGTGGCCAGGTCTCAGAAAATATGAACGTAATAAATAAAATAATTGAGAGAATAAAAGGAGAAAAAATAATAAAAACAGAAAAAGACGATAAAAAGATTCTTACGCTTACAAAAGGTCCTGATGGACTAAGCGTAAAATTTAACGGAATAACTTATTCGAGACGAAATGAAAATAAACTGTTTACAGGTTCTTATTGGGATTATTTCACACCTTTGCCATTGCTTTACCAAAAGTCAAATATCCTCATGATAGGCTTGGGCGGAGGAACCATTGTATACCAGATAAACAGATTATACGGAAAAAAAGTGCAAATGGATGTAGTTGAAATAGATGAAAAAATGATAGAACTCGCAGAAGATTTCATTCCGGAAGACATAAAAAAAGTGAATTTATTTCTGGAAGACGGCATAAAATTCCTGAATAAAAACAAAAAAAAGTATGAATTGGTGTTCTTAGATGCATATGACGGGGATAAAATACCCGATGAATTTCTTGATGAAAAGACGGTGGAAAGCATAAACAATGCACTTACTGAGGAGGGGGTGCTTGCCATAAACTATGCTATGAGTTTTAAGGCGATAGTTTTCCTTCAAAATTATATAAACAAACTTAAAAAATATTTCAAAGTATACCTGGTCAATAATCCACTGGGATCCGGAAACACAATAATATTGTGCAGCAAAAAAATGGACAAAAAAGAGATACTTGAAAAAGTAAATCAGATGAAACTGGAAGAGGATAATGCTAATGTACTAAAAGGATACAACAATATGAGCAACGGGTGACTAACTCCCTCTATTTTGCAATATTCTGGTTAAAACACGACCTCATGGAGGTTATAGCTATTAATTTATGTATGTAATAAATGATTGTAATATGAAAACAGATATTGATTTCCAAGAGCCGAAGTTCACGAAGATTTCAGACACGATATGGGAGATAGACAAGGACTTCAAACAGGGGATGAGAGTCCCTGTAAGAGTATATGCTACCGAAAAACTCTTAAAAGGAATGGATAGCCAGGTCTTTGACCAGATTTCCAACATAGCTGTGCTGCCAGGCATAGAGAAGTATGCTTTTGTCATGCCGGATGGCCACAGCGGGTACTCTTCACCTATCGGCGGTGTGGCAGCTTTCGACGTAAACAATGGCGGCATTATCTCCCCTGGAATTGTTGGATTTGATATCAATTGTCTTCACAGTTCTACAAGGATATTAAACAGGCACGGACTATGGAAACCTATCAAAGACTTTGATTATTCTGATACTGTGATAAGTCTCGATTATAAAAGTGAAACTGAAAAGCACACAGAACCCATGCTTATTTTAAGGAAAGGGGCAAATACGATAACTAAAATCACCACTTATTGCGGTAAAAATATATTACTAACCAAAGATCACCCGGTTTTAACTAAAAATGGCATGGTAAAAGCGGGAGAATTAAAGGAACGCGAAGAAATAGCAATTTCTGGTTTCGACGGGGTGGAGTACAGAAATAACCAGCACAAGAAAATAGTTACAGAAACTTTATTAATAAATTTTATGGATAAGTTAGGAATAACAAATGAACACGGGAATGCTAAAACCCAGATTTTAAATTCACTTAAGCAACGTATGCTAACGGAGATAGATAGTGACGATAATAGATTGCCAATCCTTATAAAATTAATGGGCTTTGTATTTGGCGATGGGGCTATAGTATCAACTCCAAAAACCAATACTTTATCATTTTATGGTAAAAAAGACGACTTGAAAAATATATTAATGGATGTCAATGAACTTGGATTTAAGGGTAAAATCTATAGCAGACCGAGACATAGCAGGATTAATACTGCCTATGGTGTATCAGAGTTTGACTGCATAGAACATTCTTTACACGTACAGAATAAGTCTATAATAATTTTACTGGCTCTGCTGGGAACTCCTATCGGAAAGAAAACTAAAATAGCATATAGGGTACCAAAATGGATAATAAATGGTGAAAAATGGATGATGCGACTTTTTATATCCGCGTATTTCGGTGCGGAATTATCAAAACCGCAAACCAATAATGGATACAATTTTAGTGCGCCGACATTTAGTGTAAACAAATTAGAACGCCTTGAACGGAGTGCACTTCTATTCATAAAAGATATACAGTTCATACTTAAGGAGCTCGGAATAGAATGCATAAATCCAACTAGAGTGAAGGGATATGATTACTTTGGAATTGATGGAAAATCTGTAGGATTTAGATTAGGCATAAAATCTAATACCAAAAACTTAATAAAATTTTTTAGCGAAGTGGGTTATAGTTATAATAAAGAAAGAGAGAGACTCGGAAGCTTGGCTGCGGTATACTTACAATATTTGAATGCCGTTAGAGAAAAACGCGAGATTATAAAGAGAAGTGCGATTGAAATGTATACCGGAAGAGGGAGTGCCAGCCGTATTGTCAATAATTTAGAATGTGAAGAAGCCGGGAAAAATTTCATATACAAATCAATTTTTGACAGCCGCGGTATACCCAGAATCTATGGTATAGAAAGATTTGAAGAATTCTGTAAATCGCGGGAAATTGGCACAAGCGGATTAGTCTACGATAAAATTATCAATATAGAAGAATCTAAGTTTGATGGCCAGGTATATGATTTAAGCATGGCCGATGAAAACCATAACTTTCTGGCTAATGGGGTACTAGTTTCAAACTGTGGCATGCGGTTGATAACTACAAATCTTACCATAAAAGATATCAAACCAAAGATAAAAGAGCTAACTGATAATTTGTTCAATAAGGTGCCTGCGGGTGTGGGCAGCAAGAGCAAACTAGACATAGACAAAAAGGATTTCAAAAACCTATCTGAGGAAGGAGCAAAGTGGGCTATCAAGAAAGGATATGGGTGGAAAGAAGATCTCGGATCCACTGAACTCGGGGGAGTAGCCGACTGGGCGGACAGCTCTAAGATATCTGATATGGCAATTTCGAGGGGAGTCAAACAGATAGGCACCCTCGGGTCCGGAAACCATTACTTGGAAATCCAATACATAAAACCAGGCGATATAAAAGACAACAAGCTCGCCAAAAAGTGGGGATTGTTCCCCAATCAGGTGGTCATAATGTTCCATACGGGCTCAAGAGGCGCAGGCCACCAGATAGCAAGCGATTACATACAGACTTTTCTAAGTGTAATGGAAAGCAAGTACAGGATAAAGACTCAGGATAAAGAGCTGGCGTGTGCACCTTTTGATTCGAAGGAAGGCCAGGATTACTATAAGGCAATGGGGTGCGGCGTAAATATAAGTTTCGCAAACAGGCAGCTTATCCTTCACAAGCTAAGGGAAGCCTTCTCAGAAACCTTCAAAAAAGACGCGGATAAACTCGGACTTGAGCAGCTGTTCGATATAGCACACAATCGTGCATCCTTAGAGATGCATGAAATAGACGGCGAAAACAAGAAATTGTTGGTCCATAGAAAAGGAAGCACAGGTTCTTACCCACGGGGACGAAGAGAGATACCTAAACGATTCAGGAATGACGGCTCTCCCGTTATAATCGGAGGCAGTATGGAAACAGGTTCATACTTAATGGTCGGAGGCCCCAACGCCCCGCAGACTTTCAATTCTACCGCACATGGCAGCGGCAGAACGATGAGCAGGACAAAAGCCAGGAGCATGGTAGACGGTAAAGAACTATTTCAAAAGATGCTAAAGAACGGTATATATGTAAAAAGCGTTTCGTGGTCGGGTTTAGCGGAAGAAAGCGGCGCCAGTTATAAAGACATAGACGAAGTGGTAAATGCAGTCGATGCGGCGGGCCTCTCAAAAAAGGTCTGCAGATTCACGCCTTTATCAAATGTGAAGGGATGATATGGGCTACAAATTCTTAGAAAATCTATCTATAGCGGATGTTGCATTTGAAGTCCATGGTGATAATTTAGAAGAGGTGCTTGAATATGCGGCTGATGCACTGGCGAACACGATGATTAAAAACCCAACCGCTATAAACACAAGAATAACCCGTGAATTTGAAGTAACCTCCAAGGATCTTGATCTTCTTTTGATAAGATTCCTTGACAGGCTTATATTCTATAAAGATACTGAACAACTAATCTTTGGTAATGTGGATGTAAAGGTGGAAAACCGTCTTGACAGCTGGACTGCTTACTGCACCGCGAAGGGGGAGAAGCTTGACCCCGCCAGGCACCAGTTCGTTGTTGACGTAAAGGCTGCCACTATGCACCTGCTTAAGGTACAAAATAAGGGTGGAGAATGGAGTGCTAGAGTCGTGTTGGATATATGAAAAAAATACTTTCAATTCATTATGATGAGATAGCATTAAAAGGGAAGCAACGCGGATACTTTCAAGGCCTTCTTGTAAAAAACATAAAAAACAGGATTAACAAACCGATTAAAGCGGTAGAAAGCAGGTTGATACTGGAAAATTATGATAAGGAAGACTTGCAAAAAATAAAATTTACGCCGGGAGTATCCTGGTCGAGCGAGGCTTACATAATTGACAGAAAAATCGAACAGCTGGAGGAACTGCTTAAGAAGATACTCGGTGAGCGCAAGAATGTAAATATCGACGTTAAACGTGTAGACAAAAGCTACGCCAAGACCTCTGTTGAAATAAAGGAACAGGTGGCAAAAGAGCTGGGGTTGAGGTTTGATAAAAACGGGGAAAAAATAAGAATTGAGATAATGAAGGATTCATTTATAATAAATTATAGCATTGAAAAAGGTATGGGTGGGCTGCCAATCGGCAGTTCCGGAAGACTTCTAGCTCTTTTTTCGGGGGGAATAGACTCAACAATCGCCCCTATAGAACTGATAAAAAGAGGGTCTAAAGTCGACCTGCTGCATGTATACGCATTAAACTCGCCGGACTCGGCGCTTAACGGTAAGATAAACACGATAGCTGGGAAACTTAGCGAGTTTGAATCGGGTCTTAACTTATATCTTGTCCCTTTTCATTACTTCAGCGTTTCCGCGCTTAAGATAGAAAAAAGGTACGAATTGGTGCTTTTCAAGCGGTTCCTGTTGAAATTAGCGGAGGAGATAAGCAGGGATAAAAAATACATGGCAATAATAACGGGGGATGCACTGTCACAGGTGGCATCACAGACCATTGAAAACATAAATGCCATAAGCTTTGGAATTGACCTGCCGATTTTCCGGCCTTTCATCGGATACAACAAACTGGAAATAATCGAAAAATCGATAAAATACGGCTTTTACGACCTTTCAATAGAAGAATACAAAGACTGCTGCTCACTGGTATCAAGCAACCCGGCCACTAAGTCTACACAGGATATAATAAAAGAGTTGGAAGATAAAATAGACATGAAAAAAATCATAAGTGACAGTCTCAAAGAATTAAAGACTGTTAAATTTTAGATCTGATTGAATTAAGCCTGGAGTAATCATATATGAAGAGCTGTGCATACCCCGCATATCTGCCAAAATAATCCGTCATTGCTTTTCTTTTATCCCTGTAATTTTTAGCATTCTTTAGTATCCTACCGTAATAAAGCGACAGCGTCCGCGATATCCACACATCCATCGGGAAAGAAGACAGGTCATGCAGGCCATACAGCAGTATACAATCAAGCACTTTTTCCCCAACGCCGTCTATATCAAAAAGATTTCTGCTTATCTGCTCTTTCGTGAATTTATCGCTGATTTCATTCCTGTAGAAATATTCCGCGGCCGAAAACACGAATTTTGTCCTGAATCCCAGTTTAAACCGTTTTAAAGCCGCGTAGCCCTTAGAGTATATTACATCAAAAGACGGAAAACTTTTTATAGGCATACCGTTTATCTCGCCGTCGTTGCCGTAAAATCGAGACATTGCCTTTATCCTTTTCAGTATAAGATTTATGTTTGACTGGATGGACAGAATAAAACCCAGTGTAGCGGGCCATAATCCGCTTTTTACCACCCTTAACGAACCGGAGTATCTGATTGCTTTGTCTATAAAATCATCTTTATCTATTTCCGCTTTGACTTCTTCAATATTATCATTTAAACCCAGTAGCTCTTTGATTTCGCTCTTGCCCGCACCCATTATCTCTAATTTTGATCCTGTTTGTTTTAATGCGATGGGCTTGTCTATAAAGGAGTACCAATGCTCTTTCTCTTTAAAAAAAGCGAATATCTGTCCAGCATCCAATGTCCTATCAAGGGAAAACCCTTTAATATCCAGTTCCATGCACATCAAATCTTAAAAATAAAACATACTTATATTTAGACTAAGTGGTTATATAGTTAAATATTGCTGGGTTGGCTGAGCGGTTAAAGCGCTGGCCTTGAGAGCCAGTTGGGATTTTCCCTGCGTAGGTTCGAATCCTGCACCCAGCGTTGATATTTATATTTTATACGGAATCGATTGACTTTATTGTCTCTCTTACTGAAGGAAGCAGTCTTAAAAGAAAGTAATATAAATGAATATATATGGGAACTACCATTTAATGATTTCTTTTTGTTATTGTCTTTGCAGCCGTCAAACATATGAATGCTTATGTTTTTTATTTAAATGTTTTGATTGTATGTTTGTCAACTTGATCTAATAGGAAAGTTTACTTTATATTAAGGAGCCCCTTTCACAGTGGGATGAACTTTATCGTCTTGCCGTCTATCTTTTCCTGAGCTTAGTAGTCCCAGGTTATGACTAAAAGATTGTTGCAGTGAAGTTCTTCGGAGGCGATTAGGAGATTGTCAATTATGTTCATATTAAACATAAGTGTATAAACAACCCTAATTTACAAAGGTATGTGTAGGGTATACATTACGGTAGACGAAAATCAGAATAGATTATTTCATACTTTTTCAGCTATTAAAAAATCTGTGAAATTAAGTAGAGTTACACGGTCTAGATTCCCTTTTTTCCCGTTATATATCAAGAATTTCTTAGCACCAAACTTTCTGGCAAATTTATGCAAGCCCGTCATATCAGATTTTGTTAGGATATTAGCAGCTTTTACTTCTATCCCTTCCACTTTTCCTTTTTGGTTTGAAACGAAGTCTACTTCGTCCTTTCCATCCCGCCAATACATTTTTGCGTTTATGACAGAAGCGACTTTCGTTTCTGTGACGGTTCCAATACCAACATTCGGATTAAACGGAAACGCAAGGGAAATATCGTAAGGATATACTTTTTTGTTTTTCCGTGACATAGAAATAGCTGAACCGCGAAAATTTGCACATGTGCGTATTAATTTGGCAAATTTCAGAAAAAACATGTGCTTTTCAAACGTAGTCTTGCTTATACTAAAATTCTTCGCCATTTCGTCGACATTTATGATCATACCTGGGTTGCTATAAAATACATCTATCATCCTTTCTAACAACGCTACATTTACTTCCCTAAAAGTGTCCGGCAGATCTCCCCTTATAATTTTAGAAAGCACACTTTCACGGATGTATGCATAAACGTCGCCATCTCTCCACTTAACGGCCGCTGGAAATGGTCGCTTGATATACGAACCTGTTTCCGCGACAAATTCGCTTCTGTATAATTCGGGCCTATCAATCACTTTTCCATACTTCAACTCATAAAACTCTACCAAAGACAATGGTTTTATTTCCAACATAAAGTGTCTTCCTGCCAGGTTGTCCATCGCATCCTTCTCCAGCTGTAAAGATGCAGATCCCGAAACCACTATTTTAAGGTTTGGAAAGGCATCGAAAAGTACTTTTACCTGGGAGCTCCACCCCTTCAATTTTTGGATCTCATCCAAAAAAAGGAAGATCTTCTCGTGTTTCCAGTCTATACCTGTTAGTTTGGAATAAGTATCCAATAATTCTACCAGATTTATTGTTACATAATCAAATGTAAAGTAAACGATAGACCTTGGCTTATGCTCCTTAAGCAAATCCATTATCTGCTGATATATGATTGTGGTTTTCCCCACTCTTCTAAGTCCGGAAAGGACAAGCACCTCGCGATGGCTTTTGAACAGCCGCTTAAACTCTACAAAAACTTTTCTCTTATATCCCTTCGCAAGCTCCCCGCTTATATTTCCACTTTTCCACCAGTCATTCAAAATAGTGATTTCATTTTCTATTTCCATATTCGTACTATGATAATACGAATATTTAAATGTTTCGTACCGTAAAAATACGAATCTTTAACATAACTTGCACTGTCAATATCATTTAAAGTTGTCCCTAGACATTAACGATGTATATAATAGAGAACTATTTCTATTATAGCTGTGATTTAAAGCCATGAAAAGCGATGAAGCGGTTATAGAGCGGTTAGATTTGGAATACAACCTGAAAAAAACGCTGGGTAAAATAAAGAGATACGAAAACGTGCTCGCCGTTATAATCTTTGGATCCCAAGTCAAGGGGAAAGCCACCAAATTTAGCAATATTGATGAAGTTAGATCTATCCTCGGACACCTACATCTTTGACGATTCGGGGCTGCTTGAAACGACCCGAAAAGTAATCATCAAAAAGAAGGGTGCTTCCGGAGAGGTAAAGACTGAGATTAAAACAGTACCTTTCATCGACAACAAGATGCGGCATAGAGTCTATGCCTATGTCCTTAGGCACGCTGGCTTCAATCCTCGTCTGCTCAGGCATGCCAGACTATCGTCTTTGGCCCACTCAAGAAAGCCGAAACATCAGGAAAAAGACAGGATGATGTTGGTCAAGTCCATCGCCGACTTCAAGAAGCTGGAGAGTGCAGAGACCTATCTTAGGAATATGCCGATGCGGAGAAGCTTGAAGTGTTCTAAAACTGAGCTGTAAGGGTAACGTCAGATAATAACTATGGATCTTAAGAAACGCTCCCGAAAGTCACGGAAGGCATTACGCCTGCGGGAGGATATGCACGTACACGGAACCACATTAACATCGGCATTGATGTACCGGTGTTTTGGTTGCCATCACAGAAGACATCTGGATAAGGATTTCCTGCAGGGGTCACATCGACAGTTTTATAATTAAAAGAGAAAGTTGAGTTTGTGCCATTGAAAACGTAACCGAATATGTTATTATTTATATTATTCTGAAGATTAACGCTGCCGCCAGTAAAAATCTCTGCAGACGATGGTGATAAATCATAAAAGAACCTACCTGGATCTGGACAATTAAAAGGGCCCATCCCTTCCTGTAGATCACCGCTTACGCTATTTATAAATGGCGCACTAAGCCATTCAACTATACCTGGATTTGAATTAAATGTAGGGGATTCTATGCTTTCAGTCGATGAACTACTTGTTGAAGTGACTATTAATCCGTTGTTAACAGAGTATGAGCCACCGCCACTATAAACAGCCCATCCGCTTGGCAGCGAAGTTCCAGCGAAATTATCATAGAAATTGAACACGTTCGCCCCGTCATCGTATTGTCCGTATGTTGCCGAAAGCTGTGGTGCCTCTCCTACATTCACAGTGTTAAAAAGATTTGTCGAAGTGGGAGCGAAGCCCATGTAGACCGTTATTGATGAGGAAGCGGGTATACTCTCCGTCTTTATCCAGTACAACGCATGATTTGAGGTGTAGTTTTCCAGCCAGCTGGGGATTATCGTGCCGTTGTAGTAAAAGAACTCCACGTTCTGGCCGAAGGGAGAGGATGCGATATCTGTCCAACCTGAGTCTAAGGATGTTATGTTAACCATCTGCTGGAAGGGCTGAGGGATTGATGAGGACTGAGTATTGGTTATGCTCACCGGTACATAGGATGTTATTACAGAGGGTTTTCCGGATATCGATGTTCCGGCTATTGTGCCCGTTGTATTGGTATTTACCGCCAGGCCCGCTGCCGAGTAGTAATACTGGAGATTTGCTGCGATTGTATACCTGCTTTTTGCCGTGTTACAGGCAATATCCGGGACTAATATATTTGCAGTCTGTCCTGATTTCAATGTTATAGGAGAAGGAAGGGAATAACTAGCCGTTGTTGTGTTTACGGCTGAAGAAGAGGTTACAAAGACCTTCTTTATCTGCAGATACGGTGCATTGTTCGGGATAGGACCTGCTTCTACTGCCAGGTTTAAACCCAGGTTGTTGCATAAAGCAGAGGATATTATGAATGGACTGAAACCGCTTGATGTAAAAGTTACACTGCTTGAAGGATTGAATATACCCATGCTGTACAGGATTACCGCTACGATGACTATGATCAGAATGGCCCAGCCGTAGGTCATCATGTATTCTAATGCTGATTGCGATTTATGCGTCAATCTCATATAAGAGAGAGAGAGAGAGAGAGAGAGTAAATAAATACTTTACGAAAAGGCGCCGGCAAGTCTTAAATCGCAACTCCGAGGATGGAAAGCGTAAAAACAGTGGAAGAAAGAAGAACAGAAATATAATATCAATAGATACGCAAAGGTTGCAATCTACAGGCAGAAAGCTAAACCTTAAGAAGCCATTTCCACAAAGGGATGAACTTTATCGTCTTGCCTTCTATTTTTTCCTGAGCTTCATAGTCCCAGGTTATGACTAAAAGATTGTTGCAGTGAAGGTCTTTGGATGCAAATAAAAGATTATTTATTTCTCGCGGCTTTATAAATTCCATGGAAGATGCGTACGTCACCTGTATTATTTGGGTTACTTTGAAATGTTCTTTGATTAAGAAATCCACTTCGTGTTGCTGATAGTCCTTCCAATAGTATATTTCTTGCTGGTATCTATTATAACTTTTCTGTCTGAATAATTCTATTGCAACCAGATTCTCCATCAAACCACCAAAATCCTCGGATAGTTTGATGCCTATGCTGTTTATAATCGCATTATCAATACAATATATTTTTTTAGGCGCTTTAAACGTCTGTTTCAATTTAAACGAAAACCTTTCAAGCCGAAATACAAGATATGCCTCCTCCAGGTATCTAACCCAATTTGATATGGTTATTAGACTGGTCGTTTCACTTAACCCCCTTAACGATTCAAAGGTAAACTCGTTCGCCGAATTTGAAATCAGATACTTTGCTATCTTTCTCAGATCTTCTCCTTTCTTTATTTTGTGCCGGGTTATTATATCTTTGCTTAATATATCGTTGTATATGCTTGTAATAATTTCTTTGCCGGATTTTACCGCTTCTGGAAACCCCCCGTTTTTTAGATAGTCTCTAAACAGAGAAATATATTGTGCTTTTTCCCTTGTAGTCAATGCGCCTTTGACTTCAAAGTTTTTGTATTTCAAAAACTCTTTGAAACTGAATGGAAAAAGCGTGACATCTATGTGCCTGCCCGTAAGACGAGTAGCCAGTTCTCCTCCCAAAAGATTGGAATTCGACCCGGTTACTATAACTTTATTGGTGTCTCTTAACCGTGTTATAAACAATTCCCAACCACGTATATTTTGTATTTCATCAAAAATTAAATTATCTACATTTGGTCCGTATAATTCATAAAAGACCTGTAATATTTTGTTAAGATCCTGTGTGTTTAAATCTATAAGCCGCTCATCATCAAAATTTATATAAGCAAATCTTCTGCCATAGAAGGTCTGTATCGAAAGTATCGATTTGCCAGCCCGTCTAACGCCCAATATTACCAGTGAATTTGGATTTTTTATCAATCCATTCACCTTCAATTCTCTTTCTATTATGTTTTCGTTTCTTACCAGTTTTTCGATCTTTTCTCTTTGCTCTTCTATTATGACTTTTAAAAGCTCCACATCCATGATATTCATAATATTTGAGATTATTTAAATCTTACATACTATACTATTCGAGTTTTAAGACGTTCCATTTCAACAATTTATTCCGATTTTAATCCAGAACGATACCTAATTCACAGTAGCAAAAGCCAATGGAATACATTTAAAGGTAAGAACAAAATATCGAAATTAGCCATAAAAAATGCAGTGCTTATCCACCCTGCCGGATTCATCTATTTTTACACCGTCGGCTTTCAATTTTCTAACCTTAATTTTTAAGGTTTTTTCATTGTTTTTCCCGTTTACAGTATAACCGCCCAAACTTCTGTCAGATCTAATGACTTTATAGCAGGGATATTTATCAGGGTGCCTGTTTCTGCTCAGTATGCCGCCGACGAGTCTTGGATTTATGTTAAGCGTTTTTGCTATAGCTCCATAGGTAGTTGCTTTTCCCTTTGGTATTTTAGTCAGCAAACTGTAAACCTTATCCTCGGTTTTCATAGATTTTCGTCGATGTCTCTTATTATCTCCTGTGATTCTTTGATTTTTTTATAACCCAGAGACAAAAACCACTTGTTTATATTGTCTATATCCCTTACTAAAAAACTTTTAGTCAGGCTGGAAAGCTTAAGCCCCTGGGAAAAATCGATAATGAACGGTTTTCCGTTATAATTCAATATATTATACGGGCTTAAATCGCCGTGTATCAAATTATTCCTTCCCATTTTTATTATATAATCGATTATTTGAGGGTACCACTCGTTGCTGTCAAAATCACTGTCTTTTATTGCGGGCTGAGCCGGCCGCCCCTCTGCTCCTATGAATTCCATTACTATTATATTTTCATAGCAGCGGATGGGTTCCGGTACATTTATCCCGATATTAAAGGCCTTCGATAAAAAATTATATTCAAACCTTGTCCAATCATTTATTTTTTTAATGAACCCGCCGGTGTTTTTTCCTCTTAACCGTATATAAGAGGGTATTGCCTTAAAAGTGTCTATATTGTGCCGGTGTATCTTGACCGCAACTACTCTGCCCTTAAAATTCTCGCTGTAGAAAACATATGACTCTTTTCCGGTACCTATCGGCCCGAGTAAATTTCCGATATAACCGTCTCCCTGTAGTTTATTAACATTTTTAAGGGTTTCCTCGTCGAAAACATGGGAAAAAACCTTACTTTTTGGCATATTTTATTTTCAGCGATTTCTTTATAGTATTTAGTAATTTTGTTTTTTGTCTGTTGTTAACCATTGCATGCTCTATAACATCCGCCACGGAATTCGCGGATATTACTGTTATTTTCTTGGGATCGGAGATGACTAAATCATCCATATTTGAAGCGGGGATTATCACTTCTTTTATGCCGGCATTAATGGCCGCCTCGACCTTGGCTGAAACTCCTCCCACCGGCAGGACTTCTCCCCATATAGAAAGAGAGCCTGTCATCGCGACTGATTGTTTTATCGGTATGTTCGTTAATGCTGACAGAATGCTTATCGCAACGCTCACACTAGCACTGTCTCCTTCTACACCCGAATAAGCCTGAAGGAACTGTATGTGTATATCATAGTCTGTCAGGGGCTTATTCGCGTATAATTTAATGATAGCCGAGACGTTTTTTACCGCCTCCTGCGCTATTTCCCCCAATTTACCCGTAGCGATAATCTCACCCGCACCTTTTCTCATGGTTTTCGTGACTATTGCCTCTATAGGCAGCATTAAACCGGAATCCGAATTTTCTATTACTGCTAATCCGTTGACCCTTCCTATCCTTGAACCGCTGACCTGTATAACGTCATAATCCTTCTTTTCTTTTATGTATCTGGAGGCAATCTGCTGCTCAAATGAGCCGGCATAGCCTTTAGATTTGATTACATCATCTCTGGTAACGACGGAATGCTTATTTTCAACCGCGAGATCTCCTGCAACCCTAATTATACCACCAAGTTCCCTAAGCTTTAAAGTAAGCGACTCTTTCCTGTTTGATTTTCTTCTAGCTTCATTTACTATCTCTATGACAGCATCCTTTGAAAACGGAGGTATCTTTGTGTCTTTGCTTATTTCCTGGGCAACGAATCTTGCGATTTTATCCCTGTTTTCAACCGTATCCGGCATTGTCTCATTCATATAAATCTCGTAACCGTAACCCCTTATTCTGGATCTTAAAGCAGGGCTCATCTCACTCAGCGTATTAGGGTTACCGGCACCAACAAGTATGAAATCACAGGGGACTGGATTGGTTTTTACCATCGCGCCCGCACTTCTTTCACTTCTGCCGGTGATACTTAATTTCTTTTCCTGCATGGCCGTAAGAAGCTGAATCTGCGTCTCCGGTGAAAGATTGGCGATTTCGTCTATGAACAGAACACCGCCCGTTGCTTTATGAATGTCTCCTAAAACGACGCGTTCATGCGCCGGCGTGCCTAATCCACCCGACTGGAAAGGATCGTGCTGCACATCTCCCAGTAATGCTCCTTCTTTCGCACCGGTCGCATCTACAAAGGGGGCATATTTTGCACCTGAGTTATCAAGCAGAAGTTTCGGAGCCGGCACGGTAGTCCTCATAGAAGTCCTGCCAAGCCTGTACATCAAAAGAACAAAAAGGAAACCTATAAGCATGGTTATTATGAACAATGTCCCGGAGATTTGATTGGCCGCGGCAAGTATCGGGTTTTTCTGATCAGAAACAACAATGCTTACGACATAGGTTGCTATAAAAAACGCAACTATAAAACCCAGGAAGAGTATCATGTTGTTGCCGCCGCCCAGTGCAGACATATTTCTTGCCTTTGCCTGATTGACTATCCTTTTACCCTCTCCGGCAGGAACCGTTTTTATCGTAGGTTCGTTTTCATCTTTAGGATTTGGAAAAGCAAGGATATCCACCAGTTTCTCGGCGGGTAAAAGCTGTGATAGCGCCTGCCCAAGCATGCTTTTACCAGTACCTGGTGCTCCGACCAAAAGAACATTTCTTCGCTGAGTAGCTGCTTTTTTGATTATCTCAACCGCCTGTTCCTGACCGATGACCTGATCTACTATCTTGGGAGGTATCTTTATGTCATCCGTCGTCTTAAATGATATACTAAAATTATTATCCATAATAATACCAGTTATTACTAAAACTTAAAGTTAAGTGTTTCTGCGTTTAAAAACTTATTCTGTATTGGAGGTTTCAGGTTCGGACTGTGAAGTTACTATATTGGAGATTATGAATATGTCCCCGATTGCTCTTACCAGGCTGTGCTGTATTATTGCACCCCTTGCGCCTTTTATCATCTTTGAAAGGTTAGACGAGGAGCTGGCCCTTATCCTCCAGCTTACTATCCTGTTATCCTGTAGTATGGCTTCGTCTATTTCTCCGAAATATGTACCATTATCGGTGTATACCTTCAGACCATAAGTCGAACCGATGCTTTTTAATTTTAAAACCATAAATTACTGTGTCTTTTTTAGCTTAAATAGTTTAAATACTGGAAAGGTTTTTAAATGAATATTTTAAAATCCGTTGCAAACAGCTTATCATTCACAATGATTATGGGATTAAGATCTACGTCTTTCACATTCCTGTTTGCATTCATAAATTTATCAAGTTTTAACATATACGAGATAAGCTCATCGAATATGTTTTCGGAGGTAAACTGCGTTATTATTCTGCCTAACCTTGATGTCTTTAATTCGTTTATACTCTGGTCTGAAATAGGCGATAAAAAGAACATGCTGTCATTAAGCTCGTTGGCGAATATCCCCCCGAGACCCAGCGCTATCATTGGGCCGAATTGCGGATCGCGATGCGCACCTAACAATATTTCCAGTTTATTCTCTCCGAATTTATTAACGTCCTCATATAGCCCAAAAGATGCCCTGTTTAGCTTCTGCTCCTTCGTGATTTTCAGCAGGCCCGCAAATGCATCATCCAATGCTTTCCTGTCTTTTATCCCGATTATTACTGCGCCGACCTTGTTTTTATGGGCCAGAAGATTGGATTCTATCTTAAGCACGCACGGATAACCTATTTTATCCGACAGTTTATCCAGTTCCTTCTGCGAAGTGACTATTGCGCCTTCAACGCTTTTTATGCCTATTGAATCGAATATTCTTTTCGCAGATATCCCGAACGTGTCGCCTTTCAGCCTGAAATCCCTGTATCTGGTTTTTTCCTTTGAAATAGCCTTAAAAGTCTGCGTCCTATGGGAATAATAGCTGTATAACCCTTTTATCATTGAAACCGCTTCATTCGGATATTCATATATCGGCATGTTTCTTTCGAGCAGGAATTTTCTTGCCTTATCAACACGCGCACCTCCTAAAAATACGGATAAGAAAGGAACAGTGGGATGTTTTTCGTGTATTTCATAGATTTGTTTGGCGGTTTCAAGCGGCTGCGACATCTCCTGCGGGGAAAACAATATTATTATGGGCTTGTTTTGCTGTACGAGTATTTCCAATGTATCCCTGTATCTTTCCGGTGTTGCATCCCCAACCATATCAACCGGATTGTGTATGTTGGCTTCCTTCGGAAGTGTCTTTCCAAGCTCATTTAAAAGTTTATCGCTAAAACTGGCAAGCCTTAAACCGCTGCTTACCAGGTGGTCTGTTGTAACTACTCCGGCACCGCCTGCGTTTGTGACTATTATCACTTCATCCGAATTTATTTTTATATTCGGAGCGTCTCTCATAAAATTAAAAAGATCGTCGATGTTATCCACGGATATGGCGCCCATCCTGTCAAATGCCAACTCATACGCCTTATAATTTCCTGCCATCGAACCTGTATGGGAAGAAACAGCCGTTGAACTAGACTGAAATTTGCCCCCTTTGAGAATAAGCAGGGGTTTTTCCTGTGAAAAGGAGATGCCTGCCTTAAGGAAAGCATCGCCGTTGTTCAGACCTTCCAGATAAAGAGCAAGCACCTTTGTTTTCTCATCGGTTTTAAACGCATTTATGACGTCTGCCTCGCTTATATCAGTCGCATTTCCTATGCTTATTATTTTGCTGAAGCCGATGTTATTCATCGAAGCGTCGTCCACTATTGCGCTCAACAATGCACCGCTCTGGGAGATAAAACCTGCATATCCCTTTACGACCTTCGAATTCGGATCCAGAAAAGTCGCATTAAAATGCGGATCCGTGTTTATTATCCCGAGGCAATTGGGACCTATTATCCTTATTTTGGATTTTACAAGAAATTTTTTGATTGCTTCTTCTCTCTTCGTGCCTTCTCCTCCTATTTCGTTAAATCCCGCACTCAGTATCACCGCTAATGGTATCTTTGCCCTTTCGCATTCCCGCAGGATATTCAAAACAAGATCTGCAGGGACGGATATCACTGCTATATCAATCTTTTCTTTTACGTTTAATACGGATTTATAGACTTTTAAGCCCTGTAGCTCATCAACAAACGGATTTATCGGAAAGATCTTCCCCCTGAAAGTTATTATTAAATTCTTAAGAACGGCGCTTCCGACTTTATTCGGATCCCTCGAAGCGCCAACTATTGCAATGCTTTCCGGCTCAAAAAATTTATTAATATCCACCTATATAATATACATGTCATAAAATTTAAACTCTTATAAATGTTAAATTATCAATTTAAATAACTATTATTAAATGGTTATTTCTTCCCAATAAACTTCTTTGTCTTCTACGGCTTTTTTAACGGCTTCTTCATTCTTATTAAGTTTGGCATTTCCTGTTTTAATTTCTATGAATTTTATCTTTATTTTCCCGCTTTCTTGCAGGTCTGACAGCCCTTCAAATTTTATATAGTCTATCGGATTGCCTAAAAATCTTAAATCGGATAAATTGCCCTCTTTTTCATACAAAATTGGAAAAAGTTGCTCGCTTATTTTTCCCTTGAGTATCGGTCTTTGCATATTAACGGTCTTTTCCAATGCTTTTGACAGCTCATATTTTTCCCATTGCTCTATCTTTTTCTTTAATAAGTACTTGAGTATAAAAAAAGAGATTATTGAAACTATCACTAAACCTGTTATCAATCCAAAAAAGAATGTGTATTCCATGCTATTATTAGAAAATAACAAAATAAAAACTGTCAGGGATGGGATTCGGACCCACAATTTCCGCCTCATGAGGGCGGTGTAATGCCGTTATACTACCCTGACTTTTTACAAATAATAGAAGTTTTTATCTTTTATAGCCTATGTCTCTTAGGAATTTGTGTCTTTTTTCCTTATCCTGCCGACTCTCCTTACCTAAGGGTTTTTTGCCGTCTATCACGCCGATTATCGCTCTACCTTCTTCATTGTCATCATACACCAAAACCTTTATTGAATTGGAGGTTGCAACATAGATATTAACGACTTCCATCACCTGTTTCACCCTGTTTAATATGTTTATGGGATAGGCATTTTTTAACAGTATCACAAAAGAATGGCCCGCACCTATCTTTTCAGAGTATTCTGCGCTTTTTTCAATTAATTCATCGTCATTTCCATCCGTCCTGATTAACCTGTCGCCTGAAGCTTCATTAAAGGCTATACCGAATTTTATTCCGGGAAAAGAAGTTATCAACGCCTCGTAAACATCCTCTACGGTTTTTATGAAATGGGCCTGCCCCAGTATTATATTTTCCCCGTCTTGACAGATTATTTTTATTTCTTCAATGTTTTCCATGTTAAGATAGTGGGTACTTAAAAGTTTTTATAATTTCGGTAAGCGCTCCGTATGTACTTTTATTGAAACCTAATGTTAAGAATGCCCCCACTGAATAACCATAACCGCCGCCGCTTGAGATATAAGAGATAGCTTCGCTTTTCGGCAAAAGGCTGGATGCATTTATTTCTTCAACAGCCGCTGCTCCCCTATAACCGTCTAGAACAGTATTATTCACCAAGTAAGTATAATTAAAAATGTACAGGGGATATAACTCTGAAAGAGATTTGTTCTTTAATATAATTATTGAAATCTCTGAGAAATTCGTTGTATTTGGCAGTGATCTAATTGAGCCATTAGGATATGACAAGGTACTGACCAGATTAGTCGGAAGCAGCAGGGCATTAAAGGTCAACTTGGAAGTTGCATTATAATGATAGGAGACAATAGACCAGTTTTTGGGGTAGGAAAAATAAACATTATTTAGATTGAACACTTTAAACTTGCTTTGTGCAAAAACCTGAGTTTTAAGCACTATAAAAAGCACCGCTGCTATCAAAACTACAACTATTAAAAATATCACAGATTTACGAATAACCATACCAGATTGCCTGCGTGCCTCCGCTTATTAAACTGCCAGAACCAGGGTGTGGATACTCTGTCCAGGTGCCTATGTTACTTACACTGAAACCTGCAGTGAACGGTATCTTTAATGAACTGTTTGAAGATTCATAAAAGAAGATATTGTCATTGGGGCTAGGCTGCGATTCCGAACTCCCATTATAGCTAACTGACCATGTTGCGCCGGAATCCACAGAATGATACTGACTTACATAGAATTCTGTTTGACAGGTAAAACTCGGAGTGATGGTAGAGCCTGCCGAAAACGATCCTGAGGAATAACAGTCTATACCGTTTGTAGTTATAGATGCAGAATAAGAATATGTCCCGCTAGAAGTAGTTAGCTGGAGATTACTGCTTGTCGAGCCGCTTGATGACTGAGAGCCACCGTATACTGCCCAATTATAACCTGAGTTCAGTTCTGAATCCTTGAAAGTAGTTACGCAGGATGTAGATGTCGTAAATGTTATTTTAATGCTGGATCCGGCATTAAGTGAACTGCTGGAGGATGGCGAAGGGGTGTAAGTGGTTGAACAGTCCAATGAACTTGAAGAAGCCGTCAATTTCTGCACAGAATAAGAATATGAAGGAATTGCAGTACCAGTCGTATTCTTTGAAAATACTATTTTATTCGGAGACTGGGCACTGCTAGTATCTTTATCATAAGTTGTGTACCATTTGACATTAGACGGCAGGCCTGTTTCAGTGAATGTTGTGGTACAATGCGTTTTAGATGAAAATGATATGGATAGAGATGTTCCGGCAGTTAAATGTCCTGAAGAAGGCGACGGGAAGTAATAAGTGGTGCAATCCAAAGTCGCTGATGAATTAGAAGGCGCGGATACAGAATAAGACGGCGTGCCCGGGGCAGAGGTAAATGTTATTTTGTCAGTAGACGAAGTTTCAGTAGTGCCATTGTAGTCTACAGTCCAGGCATGGCCACTAGGCAGACCATTTTCATCAAATGTAGTTATACAGGTATCCGAAGTTAAGGTAAATACAACGCTCTGATTTGTTCCAGCCGCTAAATAACCAGAAGACGGCGAAGGAATGTAAATTTCAGTGCAGGCGGCTGAGGTAGTTTTGATATCCGGAACGGAATAAGAAAAGTTGCCGCCGTAACCTCCCGGATTTATAGTTATAAATTCTATGTTGCTTGACCCGGAAACTTTTGTAACTCCGTCATAAGTTACATTCCAGTTAAACCCAGATGGCAAACCGCTCTCTGTAAAGTAACTATAGCAGGTTGTATTGGAAGAAAATTGTATATAGGTTGTAGTGCCTGAAGTTGCCTGGCCGGCACCCGGAGCAGGGGTGTATCTTGTATAACAATCCGGTGTTATGGACGAATTCTGCAGTACGGGAACCGTAAATGAATGTGTTCCAACCGAGTAAAAGTAAATTTCATTTGAAATGGAGTTTCTGCTTACACCGTTATAATCAACGGTCCATCTGTATCCTGCCGGTAATCCTTTCTCTATAAACACCGTCTTATTGGGCTGCTGCAGCGTCAATATAGAACCTGTTGAGTAGTTTATCTGATAGACTGGAGCAGGCACGACTTCATAGCTCTTTGGAGAAACCAAGAGAGTATAGCTTATATTCCAGATTGTCGGGAGGTTATACGCAAGATAGTACTGAGAAGTTATTGTATAAGTGGAATTGCCCGGCGTTTGATAAAGGCAATTGACAATATAACCGTATAATTTATTGTTTACAGGGTTGCACTGCTGATCCGAAGTCATATTAAAACTCCACGTCCCGCCTTTATAAACAGAGGTGAATACTCTCTTGTTGCCGTTTGAACACGCGCTGTTTAGGTTCACGGCGTTTCCCACACTGTCGAAGACGTTTACGGACGGCTGCGCTTCGTTTGTAGAGTTACCTATGCTGTAAAACTGCAGGGAATGCAGTCCTTCGTTCAGAGTTCCCAGAGAGAGAAAAACGCCCTCCTTGTAACTTGATGGAAGTGTTTTACCAGAACACAGTTCTCCCTCCCCCAATTTAAATATGCCGTCACCGCTTACATTGTACGGCGGAGCACAATTTCCGGAGGTTCCTCCCGTAAATATACTTAGCGCATAATCCAGTATACTGCCGTTTATAAAACCAGGTATGCCGGTCACGCCCAACGAGGGATTCTGAAGCATGAGTATATTAAGCATGTCATAGGAGTATGCAGCTGATATGGATAAGGCCTTGCTCGGAAGGTTCGACTCCAGCAGAGAAGTTGGAAGTAAGTCTGTC
Source organism: Nanobdellota archaeon (assembly GCA_021802505.1). Classification (GTDB taxonomy): domain Archaea; phylum Nanobdellota; class Nanobdellia; order Parvarchaeales; family Parvarchaeaceae; genus Parvarchaeum. The sequence goes on along the minus strand of JAJZXE010000003.1, from coordinate 24,090 downwards.
AAAATGTTATTGCCGCTTTCAATCTGTGATTCCGATAAACCTGTCAGATATGCATCTTTTACAGAGTTCTGCTGTTTATTGTTTGGAATCGAAATATTTAAGTTATAACTTCCGCCGAGTACCCCCATGCCTATGCCGTAACCGCTTGAATTCGCATATTGAAGTTCATAGGAAGCGGTGGTTGAATTGAAAGCAGGGTTATGGTAAGCTATGCAGTTATCCTGTACTGTCGGCTGTGAAAAACCGGATTTGCTGAAAGGATTACAGCTTGTAGCTTCGCCGCCGTTATTTTTCCCGTTTACAGAACTGGATTGAAAAGTAGTATTTATAAGTGTTATATTTGCAATACCACACTTGTTATTTGAAGAGAATTCTAGCTTTGACTGAGGAAGGGAAGTCGGCTGACTGCATGCCGTTATTGTGCCGGAGTAACCGCTTTGGCAGGAGTAACTATATTGAAAAGTATTACTACTGGGTGTTGTTATTGAAATAGTTGGTTGTTGTGTCTCAAATGTGTCCCTTCCGGCTTCACAACCGCCGACTTCCGCAACCCCTGCCTTGTTCGTACTCGGAGCGGGATTTATAGCACCGGCAGTGGAGTAAGGCTTCCAGTTCCAGCCGTTAGGAATGTTTTTGCTTATCACATTCGTCGTATTGCCGCATATAAAATCGGATATTAAACCTGTTGTCTCGGACTGTCCGCCTGTTATACTAAGCTTGCTTATTTTTACTGTATCTGCCTTGACGGTAAAGCCTTTTACTGAAGAAACCGAACAGGTAGAAATTATATTGTAGGCGGTGGAGTTTATCTGCTTATAAGAAACACTCGCAGAACACGCACCGGATGTCTGCGAATTTGGGTAGCTGCACGAAAACAGCTTGGTAACTGTGCTGTTACTGGCGGATACACTGCAATCAAACGAAACAGAAAATGAAGTTGTTGGAGCCGACGTAGAATTTAATATGACCTGTGAAATTGAAACCGATGTAGAGGAAGAACTTTTTCCCGTGGTATTCGAGAAGGATAGCTCGCCATCTGTCGGTGCACATTTGTAATTTGTGGTTCCTATACTGCCTATAAAACAACCGCCTCCAAAAGAGAGATTCCCATTACTTCCGGTCGGCAATGCCTCCAAGCTGTTGTAGGATCCGTTCTGAGGCACAATATTCACAGGCTTTGTACATGCGCTGTAACTTAAGATTGTACTATTGGGAGCGCACTTGTTTATAAACACGCTGGAACCCGGGCTGTAAAGCATCTCGAGACCGCTTGAATTTGCAGAGTGGCTGGCAGTATAGTTTTCGCCGCTGTTTGAAGGATTATAGTCGGAAGCTTTTCCATTCAGATAAAAAACAGCTGGAGAAGACACCTTAAGTTTTGGCGGGATGATGCATGAATCATATAATGTCCCGGTTCCTGCCGTGTAATTCCCAGGCTGATAAGCAAAGCCGACTGAAGTTGATGAATTTGCATTGTTTGTGCCGCTTAACGGAAGCTGCGTGGTATAGGATGGACTGCCGCCATATAAACAGTAAAGCTGCTCGTTGGTCAGTATATCATTTGAATTTATATTTATGGGAGTAATCTGATTTATACCCAGAGCACTCGCATTTGCGCCAGATATCGTGTAATTTATGCACTTTGTAAGTAAATCTGCACTGCTGATATTGTAGTATATCTGTTTACTCGTGCTGACATTCACACTGCCGTACGATGAATAACCTACATTTATTGCGGCAGGCACGTAAAAGCTCTTCAGATTGCTGTTTTTCAGGTATGAAAAATTGGATATAAGCTGGTTTTGGACCTTAAACGTTATAGGAGAGCCCCTCGCCGTAATAGAGTCGGTTATTACCGGAGAACCCGCATAGAAACAATAATCACTGGCTATGGATTGGGAAGGAGCGGCTGTCTGGTATATCTTGTTATTTGCATAATTTATACCTCCGAAACCGGTTTCAGGAAATTCAACGGTTTGCGAGGATGAATAACTTACAGTGAAACAGTCCTCAACCGGGCCTTTGAGTGATTGAGAGATGGTAGCGGAGGACGTTGAAACGTTGTTGAAAAGAAGGCTCCCGAGGTCTTTTCCATTGACTGAAAAGGAATCCAGGCACGGACCGAAGCCGGACCGGCAATTGCTTATAAGATCCCCATTGAAGAGGGATGTTGACAATTGAACATTGTACTGCGTAGCGTTATAGCTCATCCAATTGTCTGGATAACCGACTGCAGGAGAACTGCTCACGAATACAGAATAACTGTTTCCTCCGGACCCGACGAAAACATAATCACAGGACTGCGAACCGGATAAAATGACCTGATAAGGAACCTCGGCATATGGATAAGGATTCTGAGTGGTCAGTATAATATTATTGCAGCCTCCGAAATTATTGGGAATGCTAAATTGTATGGGTACATTCTCTGCGCTGCTCGCCGGCAGCGTAAGATTATATTCGGCCGTTGGATTGGTCGATACAACTGATGGACCGGAATATAAAAATTGAGGATAATGCCTGTAATAATTTTTCGGAGAGATTAAGGCGGATTCCGGCAGTATGCTCCCGTTAACATTATAATCAAAAGTTATTAGGGAATACGAAAGGTTATCACAGCCGGTAGGGTACCTTAATATGCCGTTATAGATGGTTTTATCGGTTAAACTGCAGGAGGAGTACTTTCCTGGCAATATGTTCGCGTTTTGCGCATTTACCGGAATCCCGTTTATGCTTATATTTAGCTCGTCTTTTGCCGAGGAACCGCTGATATTTGAGATTACTACCCCGGATTGTATGTCTCCGCTGCCAAGATAGGCATTGTTTGAACGATTTATAAAAACTGCCCTCAGATAGGTGAAATCACCCGTAAGATTGCACATCATCGTGCCGTTTGGAAGGAAATACTTTCCCCTGCCTATCTGAGAAACGCCGAGATTCCCGGTATTGTTGAAATCATTGAGTATGTTGCAGTTGAAAGGCGTGCCGTTTAGATTGTAAAGGTAAACATCGGAGTTATAAAGCTGCCGTGTTAATGGAACCACCGAAAATACCAGTGCTATTCCGTTGTTTGTGCTCGTATTTATCGGTAAAGTTATGGTAAACAAACCGCCCTTATTCTGTTTCGACAAGGTTTCATTTCCAGCCATAAGAACTGTTCCGCCTGCCGTCTCATTTGACATGTTCAGATTTGAATTATTGTACATGTCAGCAAAGAACGGCCCGTATTTTGAGGATATATTGATGTAAGAACTGTTTATGACCGCACTGTTTAAGCAGGAGGACCCTCCTGAACCGTATTCAAAAGTACCGTTGGACGAGGTACTTTCGCTGTATGTGCACTGTACTGAACCTTTAGTAACCAGAGAGAATGTAAATGATCTATTTGAAAAAACCGAATAGTTAACTAAAAGATCCGTTCCCACTATTCTTAAAATTGACGGATCACTTACGAGCGAGTTGGAAGTAAGATGGAATGTCAATGAACTGTTTGGAAGGCTTACCGGAAAAGAGGTAACCGAGGAGTTTAGAGAACCGTACAAGTCAGATAAATTGGAAAATAAACCTCCTCCGGTACCGCTTCCAAAGTAATCAAATGCCTCATAATTGAAATTCTTGGACGTAGAATTAAGCGTAGGAGTTTCTATCTGGAAAGAGGAAGTAGCAGGATAGTAATGCGGCAGGTTATTATAGTTTAATGCGACTTGATCCGAATAGGGCATAAACAGTATCCCTCTCCAGCTGGTTATGAGTACATTGCTTGCCTGCTGCTGGTTATCGGAATAGATGCTATTTGACAGGGCGTAATTAAGATTCGATGGGGAGACTATCTGCTTTGACCAGAATACTCCGAAGTCCTGTACGTTGTCAGGAGAGGCAAAACAGGATATTGCTGACCCTTTAAGCTGGTTTAATCCAAGCTTATAGGAACCGCTTCCGTTCAGAACAGAGACGGAAGGGTTTACAGTTACATTCAATGCACTAGAAGTTGAATTAACCGACGAAACGTTTATAGAGAGGTTGTCATTGTATATGCTTATGCGATTGAAAGGCGCTTTGGAAAAATTGAAATCGTAGCTTACGATGTACTGCCATAAGGGTGAGGGAGCACCTTTTCCACCGGTTATTATCTCGTTATTATGGGTCTGCGAAGCATTTGTATCGGAGGATGAAACCAACGGATTAACAGTAACAGGAGTTCCGGGATTGGAAAGTGCCGTCTGTGGAGAAGTGCTTGAGAGCGTATTCCATGTGACATTGAAGGTATTACCAAAGAAAACACTTAGATTGTATTTACCGGACAGCAGTGCCTTAAATAAAGACATCGGAACTTCTAGGGTAAATGTTGCGGTTCCGTTTGGCTGTATAACCGGGACAGCGGATGTTCCGGCCGTGGAATGCGAGAGTATAGTATTGGAAGTTCTTATCACATTATTAGGCGCGCCATTGGAATATATCCACATCCCTAAAAGAGAATTATTGAAAGGCCCGTTTTCGTACTGTTGGCCCGATGAAAACAGTGATTCAATCGGTATCGGATTCAACGGATGGCCGGCATCAAAAACATACATATTGGTATCAAAATTGTTGTTGTAATCAACCTGTATGATTCCGGTCGTTGCCTTCATCGAAGATAGAAAATCCTGATATAATAAGTAGGTTACATGCTGACTGTTCTGGGAGTTATAAAATATATTGCTTAAATTGTTGTTTCCGTATAAAGCGACAAGGTATGGATTTGTTATTTGGGTATTTCCTACGTTCTTCACGGTTATAACCAGATTAACCGATGAAGAATTCGAATTAAACGACGGGCAGTTATTGTTCAATGTTTGAAGAAACACGGTAGAATTTGCCTGGGGATCTGAAGGATTTTTCTGACCCAGGAAATCTCCGCAGAAATCCCCCGCATTGTTCGCAACGTATATGGATCTTATCCACGCATCGGTGACATTCTTTGCATGTATTCCTGTTGATGTACATGCAATATTATTTGCAAATATTCCGTCCTGAAAGTTAAGGTACTGGCTTGCACGGCCGCTGAAACAGTTAGTACTGTTGAAGAACGCATTGCAGGTTCCTATCGCGGAGGTATAATTCTCAGTGGAAGTCGGGGGTATTATTCTGGAATAACTCGGCGAGGTATAAACGCCGTTTGCCGTATTGAAATTTTCCCCATAAAAACAGAAACTATCCAAAGCTGTCAGGGTAAAACTATTTTCAGGAGAAGAGGATTGACCCGGCGCAAAATTGGAATTGTAAAGCTGGTTATTCTTTATATTATTTGAAAGCCAGAGTCTTTGATAAGAGATGTTGTTTATCGTGGAAGGTTTTTCAAAAGTACAGCTGCTTAAAGTGTTTGAAGTGGTGGAATTCCAGGCGCATATCGGAAATATGCCGTCCGTCCTAAACTGAACATAAATTCCGTTTGCATAATTCGGATAATAAACACCCTCCAGATTTGGATCAGTAAATGTATCGGCGCTGTTGGCAGTTTTTACCTCCGGTGTATAGCTATTACACACGCCATGCGGCCCGAACCTGCTGCACACCTGGCTTGTGGAAGAAACCTCCGCTATGGATGAGATACTCGTATTGGAAACATATATAGAAACGTTTGAGGTATTTCCACTTTCATAGTACGACATCTGTAAGGGCGTGAGGAACTCATTCGAGGAATTTACATACTGCATATCTCCTCTGTTTCCTTTTGGAAATTCGGCATAGTCCTCCGTCGGCATCGTATAACTAAACGCAGGATTTATCGACTGTATCTGGTAAGCAAGGAGCGAATTAAAACTGCCTGTCCAGGGTAGGTTACCTAATGATAAGAGATAGCCGAAAGCATAATAAGCGCCGAATCCGTTTTCATCCTTTGAAGCTAAATAAACCGAGGGAGTAAAACCGCTTAGAGTGGATATATTATAAAGAGTACCGATAAATCCAGGATAATTTATGTAGTTATTTATAAAAGTTGAACCGCAGGACACCGCCGGTATTATAAGAGTGCTGCTAGGGATGCTGCCGGAAAGAGTAGGATAACCCGTAAAAGAGTGGTTTATTGCATAAAGATAAGGGTTTCCATTCGAAGAACTAAAACCGTATGAACGAATTGAAGACGCACTCCAGTTTATGAAATTCTGATATTCAAAGGTAGAGGATGGCAGTTGATAAACATTTTGGGAGCTGCCGTTGCTTACAGCCGAATAAAGATTTGAATAATTTGTGCCACCATTATTGGGAAAATTATTATCTTGCTGCGGAAAACCTATGTATCCGACCAAATTGCTGAAATCAGCGGTGGTCGGCCCACCTCCACATGAAAAAAGAGTGGCAAAACTAAAACATAAGTGTGGTGCAATGATTGTATTGACTGCAGAACATGAATAAGTATTTGAATTTGATGAAACATTCCCAGGATAAAATTTCTCATTAAAGAAGATATTACTGTAATACTGCGAATTTGAGGAAGTGTTTAAAAATTCATTCTTTGTTACAAGACTGGAAGAAGATCCTGAAGCAAACGGAATCGAAAAACTGTTAATACCTGACGCATTTGCAGCCACAAACGCAGCGGACGATGCATTATTTGTAGTACTGCCTCTAAAGATCTGGGTGCTCTTATTTACGATTAAAAAAGAAAGCAGAAATATCAATAAAACAAGTCCGATCTCTGCTATTTTTCTACTGCGTTCTTCCATATTAAGGCCAGCTGTCATATGTCTTCTTTCCAATTACAGTAAGGTTTGGATATAACGTGCTAAAATCATTATACAGTTCATTTATATTAAAGTTTGGAGGATAAGCGGAATATGTGGCATTTAACAGCGTTAGTTTGAACGGATTTACATTAATGCACGCGAACTCCTCATAATATGAGTTTAGGGTTGAATTGTATATATACGGCGGTACCGGTTCTGTGTTTGAAAGATTTAAACCTACATTAGAGTAGTATGCATTGAAATTGTGCTGGTCATTATTTGGATAGAGAAAATTGAAAGCGGCGTTGTCTCCGCTTGCAGAATAGAAAAACGGAAATACTTCCGAACCGTTGTCCGAGAATTTGCCGTTATAAACCGCACCCTGTCCATAAACTATGTATAATTCCGCCGGTACCTTGTTTGTCAGATTAACCCAGATTACACCTCCATTCTGTATATCTGTCTGATTCCACCAATAAAACTGGGAAACGGCATTATTGGAGTAAACCCCGAATATTTTTATATAACCCGGCAGCATATATCCGAAATTGAAATTGCTGTTTAAGTAGACCGCAAGCTGGTATGCATCTGAAAAGTTTGATGAATTTATTAAAAACTCGTTGAAATATGTATTATTGTCCGTTGTAAGTCCGAATGAAGCATTAAGCGAGGGGTTCAGCTGGGCTGCTGATGAGTAGGCAAGCTGATTTATAACCGGTTTGTAAACCGGAATATAATTACTTACAAAGGCATAACTTATGATATCAGAGGAGGACTTTGAGGTGGTGGAAACGCCCAATAGATTAACGTTTGATTTAACGGCGGTTGAATTACTGTAAAAATTACTTTCCAGGTTTGAATTAAGGTAAGCCGTCAGGTTGCAGCCTGTTTTAACCGTGCAATACCTGTCAAAGCTAAGTTCACTTTCTGCGCCCGGCGAAAGAAAATTATTAGACCCGCTTAATAATGACAATGAATCCGTTGATACGGAATAATTGTATATGCCTATGGGGTCCTGTACTGAATTAAATGAAGCGGATATAACATTGCCGGTTAAGTGAGAGTTACCGGAGAAGAATGCATCTACACCGGCATACGGGCCGCTTGAATTGAAACCCACGTTAAAACTGAAATTTTCAGGCAGATTTAATGAGCCGTTGTACAGCGCAAATGTCCGGTTGTAAAATGATAAACTAGCCGAATCTGCACCGCCGCCATAAACGGAAACCAATCTGTAATTGTTATTGCTCTGAGAGGTTGTGAAATTTTCCTTGTCTATAACAAAGTAATCCGGGCAGCTGTTGCTGCTCGTAAGCCAGTTCTTATAGGAAAAGCTGGAGATTTTATAATACGGACAGAAATACTCCCCGTTTGTTTCCTCCCTGCAGTATTCTCCCTGCCCTGCGGAGCTGCTGGAATTAAGATAATCCGCAACATTTGAGTTTGAAGTCTCTAAACTGGCAATGCATGTATGATTTAAAAACTCCTGTGATATTGCCGGAGCGCAATTTATATAAGTAAAATTATTTGTTACCAATGCCTCTGAAAATCCCGGATAGCCGGTCGAATACGGCGATTTCTGTATGCCGCATGACTCAGTCGGCACTAAATTAAGGCTGTTCTGATAGCCGAAATCCAAAGCAATGGGTATACCAAGCACCTCTTCCGAATAGTTCCCGCTCACCGGCACACTTTTTACCGAGTAGGTATAATTTGATTTTACACTGTAATTACTTGCATTGACGCAGGAATGAAGTTCACTGGCATTTACAGAAAGATTCAACACATTTATATTAAAATTGGTTCCGGAAAGAAAACTCAACTCCTGCGGCATCTGCTGCTGCAGTAACGAAACAATATCCTGCGAAAGTGTAGAAGATAAAAGGCTTCTGCAGTACTGTATATCAGAAACGTTCTGCTCACAATTGTATATATAAGTACTGTAATACGGTTCTTTTACCCTTGCCAGCTTGCCAATCAGATAATTCGTACCCTGCGGCGAACCCAGTGCAAGTATTAGCGCTGAATACCAGTCATATTTCGGTCTGCCGTTTACCGAAACTGTTTTTAGGTTTACTGCATTTATGGCATTTGATATGTAATTATCAATTTCATACTGTGCAAATCCCTCTATTTTCTGGTTTCCAACCGGAAAACTCTCATTTACGAAAGCAATACCAAGCTGCATTATCTGGCTCAGGTAATTATTACCTGTTATGGAATCGGACAGCGTCATGCAATTCTGCAGGTTATACTGTCCCTCATTGTAATTCACGCAGACCTGGGGAGAGTATAAAGGAAATACGGAATACGAGACGTAAATATTCTGGTTGTTCGGAAAGAGAAGATTCTGCGTGCCGGAATTTTGTATGCTGTTCAATATATATTTATAATACACAAACTTTGGCTGGATCCCGAACATTTTATAATTGCTCGGAGCTATTGAAAATATTCCGTTTACGTCCGAAGAAACCGAAAAAGTGTAATTTACACCGTCAAAGATAAATCCTCTGGCAGAATTATTGACAAGTTCTATTTTATCAGTTATACCGTTTGCAGAGTCGTAAGCCATAACACCGTTCAGGGTGTAAATATTCTGATTGGGCATCGGCGTGAGGTAAAAACTGGCTACACCGTTTGTTGTATTTGTGTATATTATCGCAACGTTTCCATCCGGAAAAGTCACCAGGGAATACTGGCTTGAAGGTGAAACGCTTGAGTCTGTGAAGAAAGCACTTACAGAACTGGACTGAGATATAACTCCGGAGACTATATTTTGCAGCGGAAGAGAAGTAAACTCTAGATTTGAGATATTGAAATTCACACCCAACGGAGAATCATTAAGGACATAACTGCAGCCGCTGTTAGACCATTCGCATATCGAAAACGTTGCTGCTGATCCGTTGTAAAAAAAAGTGTATTTGCCCGAAAGGAACGGGGCAGAGAAATTATTATACCATACATTTCCATTTCTATTCGACAAATTAAGGACAAGATTCGATTGTATGTCTATGTTTGAGGAGTTTATTATGTCGAATGATTTCTTGTTTAAAAGTGTTTCCAGACCGTAGGTTATTAGATTATTATTCGGAAGACAGATCTGGCCGGCCAGATTCCTCCAGTAATAAACCTTCGGCAGAGGTACAAAGGGAAGGGACTGCGAGGTGTTGATATAGCCACAACCGACGGAACTGGGCTTCAGCGTTAATCCGTCGAAAAGCTGGGCCTTCTGAAAGTTGTAATTTGCCTCCTGGATAAGATAATCCTTCAGTGCAAGCGTCTGGTATATGCTGTTCTGCGCTGTTATCTCTATTTTTGAGCTGAGACCGACATTGCTTATATATCCAAAGGCATTTAGCATTATATATATTGTAGCTGCCACCATGCCAAGGACAACAATCATATTCGCCTGCCCTTTCCTGTTCATTAGTTCATCACCCCATATAAAGTATACGGTCTTGAAGGATCCACCGGATTATAAACCTGCATGCTGCATTCCGTCGTTCCGGTGACCCCTGCAGGTATCTGATTCAGATAGACCTGCATGCCCAGTGCGCTTAAAGTTGCGGCCTGCTGGCCGGTTAACACCTTAAAATTACTAAAGGAAAAACCAGAGAAATAACCTATAAAATCAGAAAAGAGAGAAGTAGAATTATAGAGATAGCTCTGTACATAACTATAGGTAGGAGTACACGCTCCGCTACAATTGGCGGATAAACTCTGCTGTTTAGTCGATTCTGACAGCGAGTACTGGCTCGGATTTGACAAAGCCAGCTGTGATAATGCCGCGGCTGTATGAATATAATAAGTGCTATAAAGAGAATCCAGGGCAAAATTACAGGAAAATGAACCGGGCTGCTGACTAACCGCCGTCAATAAATTAGCTGTGGCACTGTGCAGCAATGCAGACGCCAGAACCGCAAGGACTACGGCCGCAAGCGGGGCTAACACCAGGTCTAACATCGTTAGCTGGCCCTTTCTATTTCTAGCTGTAAGGTGGAATTCCATATGTTACCGCAATTTTTAACACTCCGCTATTCTGAAAAGTAGGCTGGCCCTGCGCGTTTGTAAACTGTATCTCTACGGGAAAAGATTCTGTGTAGGTGTTTTCAGAATAGAATACGCTGGCCAATGCATACTGCGGCGTTATCTCCGTAGTGGACTGCTGTCCCACTGCTAAAATTACATTAAACTGCACAGCACCGCCGGTAGCTATCATTACCGCCAGACTTGTAACCATGCTTACGCCCATTGCAGCATACTCTGCCGTCTGGGCGTATTTTTGTATCAACGCCTCTGTCTGTTGAAAACTGCCTCCGAAATTAAACTGATTATAATTGGAAAGATACAAAGAACCGGTCGGGCCGAGTTCGGTCGGATCCTGTGTGTCGGCAAGAGTCAATGAAACGCCTGTGGCAGCGGTTAAATCGGACTGAAGAGCCGGGACATCCGTCGACCCTCCAAAATATATATATTGCATGCACGAAAGAAAGTAATTTTCGATAAACTTGTTAAGATCTATTACCCCCGGTTCCGTATATGATGAAGAATAAAGAGGCCCGCCCTGAGCATCCAGACTCGAATTATAGTATGAAATGGTATTTTTGTAGGCAAAACAGTTCGGAGAGGTTATCAGCCTGGTTCCTATACCTGTTGCCACCGCTTCTGAATTTGCAAATACACTCGTACTGTTGATTTGAGAGACACTGAATGATAAAACGACCAAAAGCAGGGCAAATGCAACTATCAGTATCCCTGCATTCAAAAACGCCATCATCTCAACTAATGCCATGTCCTATTTCAACTCCCTGAAAAGTAAGTACCTCCAAACGAATTTAGATTGTTTGGATACACTCCAAACACCAAGTTATCGAATACTTTGTTGATATTATAGGTTGTTACGCCGCCGGCGGTTGTCCTTCCGAATTCAATCGTAACGTTTGCATAATCCGTTTGGTAATATGAAAGATTTGTATTAGAGGAAGACAATTGGTACAAGGGCGTTATTAAAAAATTGTCCAGTGAAGTCGATATCCCTGCCTGTAATTTAGGTATCTTCTTTCCTATTATAGAAGCTATCAATGAAGCAACCGGAAAATTTATGCCCAAGTCTTTTCTTATTGCGGGCTGCCCTCCCGCTATAAAGTTACCGGCGGATAAGAAACTGTTTGTACCTAAGAGACTGGTTGCGGTGATTTGATTTGGGAAATCGGTTATAGGAACCGAGAAACCAAGCAAAGACCCGTTATTTATGTAGAAATCCCGGTTATTCTGCATGTCATTGTTTAATGCTGTTAATTCACCGGAACTTATACCGATATTTACCGCTCCGCCACTAAGATTAGTAAGATTTACGCATGAAACCGGTGAACCGAACTCAGTCGCATTAAATGAAGCGCTGTTAAAATTACCGGCAGATATAACGGGAGAGCCAAAGGAATCTATCAGTATGCTATAAATACATAAATCTATGTTTTTACCGGTATTCGAGATTGCAAGCGAATCTCCCGGTGGAAGAAGAACAGTCATGTTTTTATCACTTGCATTAGCGTTCAAAAGGCCGTTTAATTCTGTCTGCAAGGTGTGCGGGAACAGCGCATTATTTGAAGAACAGAGGGTGTTGTAAAGGCCCTGAGACAATGAAAAAGTGATAGAGCCGTTTCCGCTTGGCTGTATAATCGTTCTGAGATTCTGTCCCGGTTCAGAAGTAGTTTGGGCCAACTCACACATATCATTCATATCTGTTATTAGTGGAGCTGTTACCTGTGTCGGCCTTCCGCTCGACTGACCGTTAAGATAAACCTCCCCGCCATAGCCTACAAAATATGTTCCGAGCGGCAGAATGCTGTTTATTTTGGTATATATGTTTACCAGAGTAGTTGCCGCACCAAATTCAGAGGTTAAAGATGAAACCCCCTTCCCAACAGAATTATAACTGTTAACGTTTAATGGCTGTGACGGTATACTTAAACAGCTAGCGGTCCTTGCATAAACAAGAAATGCATTCTGTGCGAGGAAAAAGGGTATCGAAAGGAGCGGATCGGCCCCGTTTGCTGATAAATGAACTGAACCTACCAAAGAGTTTGGCGAGCTTAAAACTCCAGGAGATGAAACGCCAGAAGTAGGTGTTGAATAAGGATTTGTTGAAGCCGAAGCGCCTGCTGACAACTCTGATAATACGTTCTGTTTCACCGCGATCTGCTTTGCGGTAAACAACAACAGGGTATCTTTTCCCAGTCCGGGCGGCAAAGAATTCAGAGTCTGCTCGCTGGATAATAACTGAGAGTATTGCTGCAATACAAAGTCCGCCGCTGCATATTTGAACGGCAGAGGCTCCTGGTTTAGATAAGCCGCCGCTATCTGCTGGCTTATTGAAACTGACGGCCCTGTTAATGCACCTATTTGCTGGCCGTTTATGTATATGCCCTTAGTTACATACGTATTTAGTGTACTGCTGCTTGTTCCAAACCATAATTCAAAGATGGGGACAGCAACCAATGCAGCTGACATTGATGCTACTGCAACCGGTATAAATGCAGAAGAAGTTCTTAAGGCCTCTCTTATGGTTGACATACTGCTCGAGAGAAGAGAATCCTCCGGCAAATCCTGTATAAAAGGATGTTTTATGTTGGTTATTAAGCCGTTTTTTATGCGTGTTCCGAGTCTGCTCAATAAACTTGGAGATTCTCCAGCACTCTGGCCCGTATCTTCAATCGCTGTCGCTGGTAATTCGTGTGCGGCCTGCTCACCCGTCTGCACAAGAGTGTTCTCCGTATCCTTTGCAACCTCTGTAGAGACCTGCGTGGCTGCATCGACGCCTTCTTTTGCACCGGAGGTAGAACCACCAACTCCTCCGAAACCATATCCTATCATGAAACATAATGCTACGCTGAAAACATTTTTACCAGCGTCTAATGTAGGGCCGTTGGCATACGAAAGATTATAGACTTTTGATCCTCCCGCACATGTATAGGCCGATATAGAAGGATTCCAGCTGCATAGTGAATTGTTCCCCGCCAGTGTTATACTCATTGAGGAGGGTGCACTGTACAGTGAATTTATTGAAAAACCTATGTTATCCGCAAATAACTGCAGTGACCTCGCTCCGTTCTGGAAGAATAAGCCCTGAAGATTGGCAAAATAAACACCCACTAAGAGAAAAGCCGCGGATAAGATGATGATTCCTATACCTATGACTATCTGTGCCTTTCTGGTTAGCATAAAAAGAAGTATACTCTGTTAATATAAATTCATTTAGAAACTACGGGCTGTCTAATAAGTATAGGAAATCTCTGCACCGTGTCCGTGTTTTTCTTCAAATTTACTGAATGCGTTATCCAAGTTAGTTTTATCGTATTGATTGAGCTCATTCGCGACAAGATATGCAAAAAATTTCGCTCTGTAATAAAAATTGTGCAGATTATTTACCATATTCTCAGGGTGCTCGGCCCTCATCTTTTCAAACGCATTAAAATCTTCGTGCGCAACTTTATTTGCAATCAGGACCGTACCGTGTTTATCCCTTATGTATCTTGGCATCGCCATTAAAAATTTACTTTCAGGTAGATATACAAACAGTGAGGTTAGTACTGAATTAGAACCATATTTAGCCGAATAATTCTTTGCTAAATTCAGATATTTTTCCCTTAATTTTATAGAAGTATATGCTCCTTTTTCAAGAAAGGAAGAATGGTAGATATTGTCATTATTGATATCGACGCCCCCTTTTACAAGCCAGTCGCTGGTGGTTAAAAAGTACGGAGCTGTTGAACTGCCCATCTCTTCATTCTTTAATCTGTAAACCCTCCCTTTTATTACGTGGTAATCCTCACCTTCCTTGTAGGGCAAAACTTCTATGTTAACGGAATTCGTTTCCAAAGCGCTAAGAAGGGCATCCATGGCACTCTCCATCTTCGATCCCTTGTATTTTTTATATGCCTTCTCGGCTGCAAAGTTTATCACATCAAAAAGTCCCATAGATTCTTACGATTAAAACTAGTATAAATACTTTTATTTTTGCGATTTTACGCGGATAAACATATACTACTGTTTTAAAAAAAGCGCCCGGGGCAGGATTCGAACCTGCAACGCCTTGGTTAACAGCCAAGTGCTCTGCCGTTGAGCTACTCGGGCATCAATTCATTAATACTGATTTTGGAGACATATATTCTTTTATTTTAACCAATATAAATTTATTGAAATTTTTTACATTGTAATTCTTATCATAGCTGAGGTGCACTCCAGATAAAAAAACGTTTTTATGCGCGTGGATAAAACTCCTGATTATCTCTATATCCGAAGAAACGAGCGGACCGTATACGAGTTTTGTCCTTGTCTTGGGTGTATTTTTAATCTGAAGAAAAATAGATGCGGATTTTTCACCGTAATCAAAATCAACGGAGTATATTTCTATGTCATTCCTATTTAGCTCATCAATCAATTTCCCCGCGTTTTTAACGTACTTTGAGAGAAAGATATCCTTAGGTTCAATAATCTTCGTGGTAAAAGAAAATAATTTTGTACCTCTTGCCTTAACCTCCACCGAAATTCTTTCTTTGATCGGTTTTTTAATAAACGAATTTATTGATGGGAAAATCAAAAAGGACTTTAGCGCAAAGATAAAACGCGACAGATTCTCGCCGCCGACAGAGGCGCATATGTTTCTGCTGTAATTTGTCGGATCAGGGAGAAAGATCGGATAATTCTTTGTATCCTTAGATTTTCCCAGGTTCACTGGCTCTTTCCAGCTCTTTACTGCCTCTATTAACGACAATAAATCCCTGAATTCACTTATGAGTACTTCCAGAGAATAGCCCGAGAAACCGTGCATGTACGTCTCCGAACCGTAACAGTTATTGGCCTTGCACAGCGCCTTAAGCAGTATAACGTCATTCTTCTGAGGATCGGATAAAACGGAATTTATATAATTTGCATGCAACACCGAAAGATCCACGGAATTATTTACTTTTTTTATATCCGAGAAACGCAGAACCGGCACTACCTCTACCGTTATTCCGCTGACTCTTCCCCTGAAATATTTTCTTGTTCCAAAAACCGCAGTAAAATTTTTGGGAACTAGATATGAAAGGGTTTTTATATCATTTTCGGATTCAAAAACCGCCAATATGTCAATATCGCTCTCATTTTTTATCCACGTGCCCTTTGCGTACGAACCGCTGAATTTAAACTCTACCGTGCTCTGATTTTTCCTGGCGTTGTCATTTAATATGCTGATAAATTTATCTGCTATTCTGTTAAGTTTAGCCCTGTCTTTATCGGACGGAACAAACCTTTTGTATGCTTCACCAAGTGCCTTTTTAATCTTGTCCATAGCAATATATCATTTAAAGACATTAATAAATTATATAAGCTTGAAATTAAGCGGTTATTTGGTAGAAAAGGATGGAAAATATTTCAGAAAAACTGGCAAAGATATTGAAAGAGAGCGGATTCAGCGATTTAACGGAGATACAGAAACTTGTCATACCTAAGATAAAAGAGGGAAAAAATATCATATTTCGCGCTCCCACCGGCTATGGAAAGACGCTTGCTGCGTTTCTCCCTCTGCTTGACAAGCTTGATCCTGGTTCGGAAGGCATACAACTCCTGTATATAACTCCTCTTAAATCGCTTAACAGGGATATTTTCAAGAACATAATAACCATAAGCAATAAAATGAACATAGAAGTGGACATAAGGCACGGCGACACCACCGCATACGAGAGAGCAAACCAGGTCAGGATGCCTCCGCACTGCATGATAACCACGCCGGAAACGGTGCAGTCTATCCTGTTAAGCAAAAAACTCGTGGAAAAACTGAAAAATCTCAGATTTGTAATAGTCGATGAGGTTCAAAGCCTCATGGAATCAAAGAGAGGTACGCAGTTCTCAGTGGCACTCGAAAGGCTTAGAAGGCTGTCTAATTTCCAGACTGTGGGAATAAGCGCAACGATATCTGATTTTGAAGAGACGAAAGAGTATCTCTCCGCGGAGGAAAGCGTTTCATTTTCGGGGGATAAAAAGTACAACATAGAGGTTGCTTATCCCAGTTTCAAAAGCGAGGATGAAGAAGTCGCATCAAAGGAAAATGTGAGCAAACTCGTGGCCAATTCGCTGCGGTATATAAGCGATGAAATAAAAAGCTCCAAGTCTACGATAATATTCACAAATACCCGTGAAACGGCGGAGCTTTTGGGCTCGCGGCTAAGTAAATTTCTTAAAGACAAGAAGATGGAAGTTCATCACAGCTCACTCTCAAAAGAGGTAAGAACCGAGATAGAAAACAAGTTCAAGGTCGGTGAGATAGACGTTATGATAGCAACGAGTTCATTGGAGCTGGGGATAGACATAGGGGAAGTGGATCTTGTAATACAGTATATGTCTCCGAGACAGGTAATAAAATTAATACAGCGGGTTGGCAGATCAAATCATAACCAGCAGGGCATAGCAGAGGGCAGGCTGGTGACGATAAATATCGATGATTTCCTTGAAAGCAAGGCGATAGAGAACTGCAGGTTAAAGGGAAGATTAGAAACGATAGCCCTGCCGAAGCTAAGCCTGGACATACTTGCGCATCAGATAGTCGGCATAATAATAGACGGTGTATCGGATAAGGAACAGATATTTAAAATCGTAAAAAAAAGCTATGCTTATAAGGAATTAAAAAAAGAAAAATTCGAGGCCGTTATAGACTTTCTTCTTAAACACTATATAATAAGATACTACGGCAGTGGTCTCATAAGAACAAAGAGAGGACTGCTTTTCTACATAAATAACATATCTTCCATACCGGACAGAAAGACCTATCTGGTTATAGACAGCCAGCTAAATAAAAAAATAGGGGTATTAGACGAGGAGTTTGTGGCGGAAAACGGCAAAGCCGGCAATAATTTTATAATGAGGGGGGAGAACTGGAAGATAATCAAGACTGAAAACCAAAAGATAGAAGTTGTGAGAACTGACAGCAGCATAGGCGCGATACCCGCATGGGAGGGGGAACTGATGCCGGTTCATAAATTTGTTGCGGAGGAAGCCGCGGATCTGAGAGAAAAATATTCGGATAAATTTTCCGTGCTGAAGGAGCAGGTGGAGAATTTCACAGTTCCGAATTCAAAAAAAGTTGTCATAGAAAAAGTGGATGATTATGTGATAATACACTCCACATTCGGGAATATGACAAATGAAGGCATCGCAAAGGCCATAACTTCATCCATATCCGAAATGATAGGGGAGAGCGTCCTAAGCAAGATAGATCCGTACAGGATAATGATCAAAACACACCTCTCAATCGGAAAAATCAGGGATATAATGTTAAGTCTTACTGACATAGAAAAAAGGATAAAAGAAAGCATAAAACGCACATCCCTGTATGAATACCGCTTTCTGAACATAGCAAAGAGGTTCGGGATAATAAACAAATACGCTGATTTTACAAAGATAAGGCTGAGAAGTCTGGTTGATCTATACGATAACAGTGTGGTCGAAGAAGAAACTTACAGAGAGATCTTCTCCGGCAAAATAGACATAAAATCCGCGGAAGAGACAATAGACAGGATAAAAAAGGGAGAGGTAGCGCTTGTCATAAACGAGGGTGAAGCCTCCCCTCTCACATACGAGGGACTGGAAAGCAGCTATGGCGGATCAATAATAAAACCCAATGAGGCAAGGAAAGTTTTAAGGAACTTAGTCTTAGAAAGGATAGAAAACACGGATATCTTCCTGCAGTGTATGAACTGCGGTTATAAGATAGGGAGTATGAAGGTAGAGAATACGGACGGGTTAAAATGTCCAAAATGCAGGGCCAGATACATCGGATTCTATAAACTCAAGCAGAAAGAGCTGTATGAGCCGGTTCTGAGAAAAGCGTTTAAAAATAAGAAACTTAACAGAGAGGAACAGCTTCTGCTGGAAAACGTAAAACAGAACGGGGCTTTGTATCTGGGATATGACAAGCAGGCCTGCATAGTCGGATCCGCATACGGTGTCGGTGCAAAAACCGCGAGCAGGATACTATCCGCTTACAGCAAAGATAACGATGAGTTGATAGATAAAATCATAGAGGCCGAGAAAAATTATATAGAAACAAAGGACTTCTGGAACTAATCAGACAAATATGTCATCGGCACTGTGGTCCTTTCCGTGTGAAACGCATATTAAATCGGGCTTAAGCTCTTTTATCTTATTTATGCTGTTAATTATCGAAATATAATCCTCGAAAAACGGAGGAGACTCCAAGCGTTTATCGGTTCCCTGCAGCAGATCCCCGACTATTGCAGTCTTGGAATCTACCAGATAAATCGAGATGGAATCCCTGGTATGGCCGGGAGTTTCTATTATTTTTGCATTTATTCCCATCTCCTTCGGGAACACACCCTCTTTGAGTTTCATATCCGGCTTTACAAACCTGGGTTTCATGAACTTTAGCATTATGGGGATAATCTTTACAAAAACCCGGTTCTTTAACGATTTTGAACCAGAAACAGGCATCAAAAAACCCCTACTGCCGTCCACATACGGCAGCCCGCTCTCACTTATGCCTATATGCGCATTGCTCATCTTCTGTAAAGCATAGGCGCTGCCGAAATGATCAACGTGAGAATGCGTTAAAAGTATATATTTTATATCGCTCACCGACTTGCCTATGCTGTTTATGTATGCTATTATTTTTTTCTCGCTGTTCGGCATGCCGGTATCTATAAGAATAAGACCGTTCTTGCCTTCAATCAAAAAAACCTTGACGTACCCCAGATTTATCTCGTGCAGCACGTCATTTATTTTTACGCCCAAAGTCTTTTCGGCCATATATGAATAAAAGATTACTACAATAAATGTTTATTTATAAGGCATAAAGCGCTCAGAAGCTACCCTAATCGTCATTGCAAAGCTCAGCAGGTGTTCATTTCGTCATTGCGCCGTATTAACCAATAATAGGGGGAACTGTAGTCGCATTTCCGGAGGAATTCGCGGCCCCATAAAATGCGAGTATATACGTAGAATTGGAACTTATCGAATTTAAGTTTATATCCGCGGGGGAGAGTAACTGGGACAAGAGTGCTCCGTTTGAAGCAACGGAAGACAAGACCCAAGATCCATTGTAGAGATTCGCGCAGAGCGGATGAACGAATTGATCCGAAAATACACACTGTATATTTCCATTCGAAGTATTATAAGACAGATTCTCCTGTTTTAACATGCTTTCGGTAAATTCCAGCATATTTGAGATATTTGATGCAATTAAATTGGATATGGGAACTGCCCGCGATAATGCTATGATATCATCCGTAGAACCGGATATCCGTATAGAATTCCCTAGATATGAGGAATTGGGCCTGAGTAGAGCAGAAGGCACTACAATGTAGTATGTGATAGGAGAGGTGCTTGAAACATGCGGAAAGAAAAAGAATATGGAGGAAACGAAAGCTATCGCTATAAATAAAGCGGCTGCCTGTTTTAACCTGATATTTACCATAGTTTACTGATGTATTTGAGCTCACTTACTATAAAAGCGTTATTTTATGAGCGCATAGCCTATTACCGCGACTATAAGTATTATTATAAGACCTATCAAAAACGGCATGGGAGAGAAAAGAATCAGCGCCAAAAGCAGTGCAAAAACAAAGAAGCCGAACAGAGCCCTCGCATAATTTCTCTTTTTAGCATAGACATATCCATAACCGAACGCAAAGAATGCGAACGCCGCCGCAAATGACAGGGCGCTTATTATTATCAGGGACAGATAACTGAATACACCCGAGCTGACTATTATCGGTGCGAATATTGTTATTAAGACTATCGGTACTGCGGCTGTTATCAGCAATTTAAGGTTCTCATCTCTTTGCAAAAATGAGGGCATCAAGCCGTCTCTTGACATGTCATCCAGCGTTCTATTGGATGTATTGATTAATGCAAAAGCAGTAAGAAGGATGACTACTATGGAAAGAGCGACTATTACGTCCTGCACGCCTATTCCGAAAGGCGCCGAAATGATATTGGCTGTAAAAATATTTGCTGTAGGTACGCTTAGAAGGATAGGATAAATAAGCTTGCCGACGGCTGCAGAGTTTTCCGAGGTGAATACGAAGGTCTGGATCAATCCAAATAAGATTATAGCTGTTATTATTATCGCCAGAAGAGCCTTTGCAACGTCGGTTCTTTTCTCCCCTTTATATACAATGGAAGCGCCTTCAAAACCGCCATACATCCAGAGCAGAATCAGCAGTCCGAACAGGAAAAGCGGGGCAGAAACAGGGAGTACGTATGAAATCTGAGCACCGCCGGGAGCAGCAACCTTATTGGAAAACAGCGCGATTACTCCCAGAATGATAAGCAGGACAACAAAGAATATTTTTAATGCTCCAGCAAAATTAAGTGTTCTCCTTATCCTGTTGTAAAAAATAAGTATCCACATTATAACAAACACTATATCAATCACCGCTATGGCAGTGAAAGAACTGAGTCCGAAGAAGAGTGAAAGCTCTCCGATGGATGCTATCCCTGCCGCGGTTATGGTTATTATAAAAGAGATAAGCAGCAGAAACGCGAATATGAATGAGTATTCTTTTTTAACGGTTTTTTTAAGGAAATTATAAGGATCGTGATTATGCGTGATGCTTATGTCATAGATAAGCATGCCTATCATAAGAGCCAGAAATCCCGCCCCTATAACCAGATATATTGAAAATATACCGCCATAGACCAGCGCCACAAACAGCGGTATAACCAGTATACCTAACCCGATGACGCCTGCTAAACCGTGCAGATAAAGCTCAAAAAAAGAGTGTTCCTTTCCTTTTTTCACAGCCAGCTTTTTTACAGCCTTTTTACTGACCGCCTTTTTACCCCTGTTCTTACGTTTATTCTGCATATATTAATAATAATTGTGTATGCTATTTAAATCATTTGTATTTGCTTTCACCCTTGGAAGAGCTCGTCAGCAGCACGAATTCCGCGTTTTTCTGGAATTCCTTTAGGTTTTTTGAATTGGTATAAGTCATCGCGGATCTTAAGCCGCCCATAAGATTATTTACTATCTTTATGACTGTTCCCTTATAAGGTATCATGGTTTCCGTTCCTTCCGGGGTGTAGCCCTCCAAATCCGCCGCCTCTTCGGTTTTCAACGCCCTGTCGGAAAAGGCATTTACAGACGCCATCCCCCTATAAAACTTGTAATTAGTGCTTTCCTTTGTTACTATCACACCGGGGCTTTCATCGGTCCCGGCGAATAATCCTCCTATCATCACTGTATCTGCACCGGCCGCAACAGCCTTTGCAAAATCAGCTGATTTTACAATTCCCCCATCCGCCATTATGTTAATGCCGTTATTTGCACATTCTATTATCGCGCTCAACTGTGGGTATCCGACACCGGCAACCGGCCTTGTCAGACAGGCTCCCCCCGGGCCTATGCCAACTTTAACGCAGTCAGCGCCCGCTTTTTTAAGGTTTAAAACGCCTTCTTTCGTGGCCACATTGCCGGCTATGACTTCTATGCCAAGTTTTTTGACTTGTTTGACAACATCCGCGGTTTTTTGAAGATAGCCGTTTGCGACATCTACCACTATGAAATCGGCCTCCGCTTCCTTTAATGCCTTGGCCCTCTCAAGATAATCACTGCCTATGCCTATTGACCCACCGACTATCAGCCTGCCGTTCCTGTCCTTTGACGCCTTGGAATACCCGTCTAAAAGCTTTATGTCCTTGGAGGTTATCATCCCGATGAGATTATTTTCCTTATCCACCAGAGGAAGTTTTTCTATCTTGTATTTGGCCATCAGCTTTTTGGCTTCCTCCAGAGACGTGCCTTTGTGCGAGGTTATAACGTCCTTTGTCATCAATTCGGCTGCCTTCCTACCAAGGTCTTCTTCAAACTCGAAATCCCTTCTCGTTATTATTCCGATCAATTTGCCTTTTTCAACGACTGGGAAACTGCTGACTTTTTTCTCATTGACCATCTCTTTAATCTGTCCTATGGTAATATCCCTGCTTACAACATAGGGTTTTTCTATAACTATGTTCTGCTCTCTTTTTACCCTTATTATCTCTTCAACCTCGCTTTCTATGGAGTTGAAACGGTGTATTATGCCGACTCCCCCGAGTTTGGCCAGCGCAATGGCCATTACATGCTCCGTGACAGTATCCATGTTGGAGCTTACGAGCGGTATATTAAGCTTTATTTTATCGGTCAGATGAGTGGCCGTGTCAACCTGCCATCTCGAATTTACGGAAGAAACTCTGGGAACAAGCAGAATGTCATCGAATGTAAACTTGTCTTTTAATATCCTCATACCAAGTTAGGTATTATTCTTCTCAGTTATAAATCTTATTTCTATAGGTAATTTCAACCGCTAATTGAACACAGAAAGGAAACTGTTGACCCTCTTTAAATCTGATATTGCGTTGTATACATCGGAAAGAGTTATGTTAAAATATCTGTGAGCTATTGCGTTTCTTATATTTATAAGTCTTTTGAACGCATCATTTTCCTTTTTGTTTATGATCTTTTTATCAAATAAAATATCAAACATATCGGCGTAAGTCGCAGGATACCCGAGCTGATTTGAACTTATCAACTCATTAGCCAGATCCATATAAGAATTCACTATTGAAAATATCAACATTGATGAGCTATAGAACTCCAGCTTAGACATCCCTTTGTCATTAAATTTTAATTCAGCTAAATCATCGCCGTATTTCCTTATATCAGCGATAACTTTACCCGTCTTAACTCTATCAAATTTCATAATTGATATTATAAACTTTTTTATAATAATAGTCAAGAATGTGCCTAAAATCCATGAACTCCATTAATGTATCCGCTTTAATCGAATCCAACTTTTTTTTATCCGCTACAAAAAGAACCTTCCCTTCCTTTAAGGCTCTAAACTTGACGGCGACCGGCAAATCCGAAAAAATCGAAACTTGTACTTTGTCTGTTGACTTTGCATACAAATTATCTTTATCTTTTTTAGATATCACACTGTCTATGACACACAGATCTATGTCACTTATCGGCGTTTCCCTGTTTTTAGCATAAGAGCCAAACAAAACAACGGCAACAACTCCTTTTGTTTTTTTTGATTGAGAGACTAAACTATCGATTGCTTGTTTATCTGATTTTTCCATATTAAATAAACGTATGTTTTAAATTTAAACTTGTTTTATTAAATGTTGAATCTGTATCTGTAAAGCTTTTATTTTACACTTTCATTAGATATGATTTATGGGCCGGTGGTCTAATTGGCATGACGCATCCCTTGCACGGATGAGGCTCCGAGTTCAAATCTCGGCCGGTCCACATATACTGCACTAAAGCAGTAAGTCTGATTACCCATGAATTACTACAAAAAAGGAGAAGAGAAATTTGGACCGTTTTCCTCAAGAGTATACGCTTTTG
>JAJZXE010000027.1 GCA_021802505.1 Nanobdellota archaeon | reverse complement strand
GCAACGTCGTAGAAGAACCATGCCGAGCCGAAGAAAATGGTGTTTTTAAGGTATTGTTTGCTGAAGAGGGTGGAAAATGATACTTTCTGCCTTTTGACCCTGAGAACGTCGGATTTTCCGGTTATCTGTTTCTCGGATTCTCTTGCTTTAAGGACATTGCCCTGATTGGCCAGCCACCTGGCCGATTCCGGAACTTTTCTTCTGAGAATAAGAACTATCACGGCGGGTATTATACCTATGGCGAACATTATCCTCCAGGAATTGTCTCCGCCGACATTCAGAAGCAGATAACCTATGACAAAGGCAAACGCGGCCCCGACCCACCATGCCATGCCGTCGCTTGCCAGGAATTTGCCCCTCGATTTCTTCGGAGAGAACTCCGCTATTATAGTGGCTCCGATCGCATAATCCGCCCCTATTGCGACACCTAAGATTAACCGTGATATAAACAAAGACCAGAAATTGAAGGATAATGAAATCGCTACGGTCATCACTATGAATATGACCATATCCCAGATATACATGAACTTCCTCCCTCTCAGATCCGTCACATAACCTATTGACAGGGCACCGAAAAGCATACCTATCACAGTAGAAGCGGCCATAAGTCCCTTCCCCAGCGGAGTATTGACGTAGCTGAATGCCGATAATGCTGTTATTATGGTCAGGGCTACCCCTATTATAGAAATATCATAGCCGTCCAAAAACGTGCCAGCAACTGAAAGAAGCGTCACTCTGTAATGCGTCAATCCGGTCTTTGCGTTGTCTAAAGCGGAATAAGCCGTCTCTTCGGACTGGGCACGTTTATCCATATTTATAGCTGGCGTCAAGTGTATTTAAATGTTCTGCGGTACCGCATCAGACACGCATGTACGCCTGCAATCAAGAAAGACATAAAAACAATCCGAATGATATAATTAGATGGAGATGCAGAACGACCTTACAAGAAACGTTATAGAACTGAGGGAATCAATAAAGATATTTGATCAGAGAATGTCACAGCTGAAGGACACCATCAAGATGGTCGACCAGAACAGTCTAGAAAAATACAGGGAGATAAAGATAGCGCTGCAGGGGATAAACAATGAGCTTTCCAGCAGTAAAACTAAGATCTTTGAACTGGAGGATGCTGTAAACCGTTTGGAGAGGCAGTCGGAAACGTACGCAAAAATACAGGACATAAAAGTAATAGAGAAATATCTCGGGTTTATAGATCCTTCAAGGTTTTTAAATAAAGAAGATGTTATTAAAATTGTAAATGAATACATGAACAGCAAGAAATGGAGTTGAGCTATGAAACTGATGAATGCATTTAATAAAAAAGACGAAAATGAAATCCCAGATGTTAGCGGCATGCTGAACAGTGGGATGAGCCAACAGGACATAATAGACAATTTAAGGCAGCAGGGATATGACAGCACCGCAATAAAAAACGCGCTTGTAACGGCTTTAAAAAGCGGTGGAAGACAGGCACAGCAGCAGATGCAACCGGCCGTACATGATGCTCCGATACAGGGAATGCAAACCTTCCAGAGACCCTCTATACAGGAAAGCATGTCATCATTAAATCAGGATCAGCAGGGCATGAGCGGGCAGACTCTTGAGAACATACAGCAGATACTGGAGCAGATAATCGACGAAAAATGGAAAAGCGCGGCCTCCGAACTTAATTCTTTAAGATCAAACGAGAACATAAACGCGAATTCCATCGAAACTATAAAGGACCAGATAGAAAAACTCGGGCAGAGAATAGACAGCATACAAAACACGATGATAGGGAAGACAGAAGAATACAACAAGACAATATCAGATGTGAACGTTGAGCTGCAGGCCTTCGAAAAAGTAATAGACAGACTGGTGCCTGCGATAAGCGACAGCATAAAGGAATTGAGGGACCTTATAGACGATTTAAAGCCGCAAAGGAAAACCGAATCTTAAAAGTTTAAATATTAATTGCTTTCTTTTGAAAATAATGAAAGAGCTGCATGATTTGCGGAATTTCAAGGATCTGGATAGTCTGGTCTCCGATGATTACATAAGTGGAAAAGATAATTACAGCCGTGGCATACTGGAAGAGACTGCGGGTCTTCTTGTTGAAAACGCTGTAACGGTTGACAACAGCCCTTTTGATGACGTATACATAGTAAATGAGGAAAAAATAAAAAGTAACCCCGGCATGGCAAACTTCATAAAGAACCTTAAGGCAGAATCACTGAGATACCTCAACGAGGTCTTGTCAAAAACTGTTTACATATTTGACGGCGATGAATATCAGGTCTATATGATAGGACATGCTTTTAAAGACGGCGGGATAAAATACGGCTGGAAGATAAACGATAGATTAAATGACGGTGAAATTTCATTTTTTGAGAGGGCCCGTAGTGAAAACGAACCTGCAAGCGAAGCCAGAAAGAAACACGCTGCGGGTCTGTACAAATCCGCTGATTTTGATTTTCTTGCGTCGGAAACCAAGAATAAATCGCAGGTACTGGATTATGAAGATGAAGAGGATAAAACAGGTGTAATTTATGTGTTAAAAAGCGAGCGCGCGGGTTCACTTGTTGAAAAATTAAAGAATTTAGACGAGGAAAGTTTGAACGGGCTGTATACCGCGATGAACAAACGGCTCTTCATAAAGGACGCCAAAAATGACGTATATTCGCTTGAAGCTGCGGATGGAACGGCCGCTTTTGTAAGGAACGATGCCGTCGGTGGCAAATATTCAATAATAGTAAGCTCTATTAAACTGGAAGGAAGTAATGATATGTATGGATGACAAACGGCATCTGGAGGAGCTGGTTGAGAACGGCTATGCAGCCGAGGCGGAAAGCAAAATTTCCGACCTGTTTAAAATATCAGTGGAGTTAAAGAAAACTTCAAAATTGATAAAAGACGAAAATGAAATCTGTAATTATTATATATGCTTTACGGAAAACAGCGGATACCTGAATAAATTAAATGCGATGAGCTATAGCGAACTGAAGATATTATACAGCGCATTGAAACACCCCCTGCTGCTTGTATATCCGAAAGAGAATAAACTCCTGCGTTTCGTGGAGGATTTCGAAGGCCTCACACCCTACTATGCGCTCTCTGAGAAAACCTCCGACAAAACGGAGAATAAAAGGCTGCATGAGTTATATTATAAAGGAAACAGGACAAAGTTTGACAGCGACTTAAAATACCGCAAAATGTACAGTGTTTCAGCTGAAATAAAAAAGAACGGCTTTGAGATATTGTTAAATACTGCGGAAGGTAAATTACCCGTGTATCTTACGGAATTAAAAGCTCTTGGCGGCAATGGTGGCAGAATACTCAACTATCTCTCAAAACTTAATAACGATGATGCAAATCGTTTAATATACATAACAAACAGGTTCTCGATACTCGACACGGTGGAAAACGTGGTGTACTCTATGGAAGCGGTAAACGATAAAAAACGCGGAGAGATAGTAAAACTGTCAAAGCGCGACAATAAAAACGGAGAGTATGACAACCTATACAAAATACTCGAGATACTGAAGAAAAATCCGGATACCAAGACGATTTCGCTTTCTGATACGGAAAACGAGACATACCGCCCAGACAGTGAACCGCCTTCTGATATGTACCGATAAAATCAAGGTATAAGTCTGTCGGGAGTCCTCGGAAGCAATGTTGCCTCCGCGACGTTTTCGAGATTAAGCATCTGTTTTACTATTCTTTCCAACCCTGTCCCGGAGCCGCCGTGTGGCGGAACCCCATACCTGAAGAAATCGGTGTAAAATTTGAATTTCTCGGGATCAAGACCCTTCTCTTTTAATTGTTTTATCAGCACGTCATACCTGTGCTCCCGCTGTGCCAGCGTGGTTATCTCTAAACCCTTATAGATTAAATCGGCGCGGTTTGTAACCTCGGAATTATCCTTTTTCTTCATGTGATAAAACTGCGCGATCGACCACGGAAATTCCGTAAGGAAGAAAAAATCACTGCCGTATTTTTCCCTGACGTACCGCCCCATTATCCTTTCTCCTTCAGGATCTATATCGCCGTCTTCCTTCAGTTTATTCCCGTATTTCTTGAGAATTTCGGCGGCTTCGCTTATCGGTATCCTCGGGAACGGAATTTTTGGTTCTTCTAATTTTATTCCGTATAGCTCCAGATCGGCCTTATTTCTTTCCTTGACTTCCTTGAATATTCTGAGAATCATTTTTTCCATTACTGTCATAATTTCTTCATACGAATCTATGAAACTCATCTCCAGATCTACACTCGTATATTCCGTTAAATGTCTTGAGGTATGGTGGGGTTCTGCCCTGAACACCGGGCCGATTTCAAACACCCGTTCAAAGCCTGCCGCCATCATCATCTGCTTGTAAAATTGGGGGGACTGCGCGAGGAACGCTGTCTTGTCAAAGTACAATACCTGAAATACATTCGCCCCCCCCTCCGTTGCCTGCGATGTTATCTTTGAGGAATGAATCTGATAAAAACCGCTGTCCTCGAAAAATTTCACTATTGCGTTGCTGACTGTGCTTTGTATCTTGAATATTGCCGCTATCTTTGGCTTTCTGAGGCTGAGAAAACGGAAATCAATCTCTTTGTCCAATGATGACTGGACTTTCTCGCTTAAATTCAGAGGGACCGGCTGTTCCGCCGATGTAAATATCGTTAAATCACCGGGTATTATCTCGTAACCGTTGACTGCTTTTGCATTTTCCCTTTTTTCGCCGACAACCCTTATTACGGATTCGTTCTTTATTTCCGGGATCTTTTCGAATATCACGGGATTTGATTCTTTAGATACCGTTATCTGATACTTTCCGTTTATGTCCCTGAGGGTTATAAACGCCAAACCTCCCAGGTTTC
>JAJZXE010000011.1 GCA_021802505.1 Nanobdellota archaeon | reverse complement strand
AGATTGCTGTTATGCAGTAACCGAATCTAGGTTCAGTGAGTAGGGTTAAGTCGCCACAAGGTAGCCGTATGGGAACATGCGGCTGGATCACCTCCTTTAATTAAAAATCAGAGCGAGGTCATATTTACGTGCATTAACATCATCTGCATACTTTATTTGCTTATAAATATCTTTTAGTTAGGGGGGGATTATGATAGATTTGCCGAGTGAGACTTTAGAATTTTTTGATAACGATGAATTGAGGGCCAGGATATTTTATGAAAAGTATTCTCTTTCCGATTTGGGGGGCAACAGAACGGAGAAAACTCCCGTTGAAATGTGGAAAAGAATTTCAAGAGAACTGGCAAGCGTAGAAAAGGAAAGCGAAAGAAAGGAAATAGAAGAAAAGTTTTACTGGCTTTTGGAGGATTTCAAGTTCGTTCCGGGCGGAAGAATCCTTTTCGGAGCGGGCTCGAATCACAAAGCGACGTTGCTTAACTGTTATTACATACCAATAAAGAAAGATTCTTTGGAAGGCATATATGATACCGCAAAGGAGATGGCGAGGACTTATTCCTACGGCGGCGGCGTGGGAATAGACATATCCGTATTAAGACCGAGGGGAGCGGCGGTCAACAATGCCGCAAGGTTTTCAACCGGCTCTACCTCATTCATGGAGCTTTACTCCGTTACTACAGGTATAATCGGCCAGACTGGGAGAAGAGGCGCATTGATGATTACCCTTGATGTGACGCATCCGGACATAGAAGATTTCGTGACCATTAAAAGCGATAAGAAGAGCGTAAGATACGCGAACATAAGCGTCAAGGTGTACGATGATTTTATGGAGGCAGTTGAGAACGACAAACCTTTCACACTGCATTTCAAGAATGAAAAAGTTGAATATAAAAAAGAGATAAGAGCAAAGGAGTTATGGAGAAAAATAATAGACACCGCGGTAAACACCGGTGATCCAGGCATAATGTTCTGGGACAGGATGAAAAAGGAATCACCGACAGAATACGATGAAAGAATGTCAATAAAAGGAACGAATCCATGTCTTTTAGGAGACACTTTTCTTCAGACAGAATATGGTTTAACCCCTATAGCAAAGCTGGCTACAAAGACTGAATTTGCACTGGCAGATACATCCGATAAGACCAAAGCGAAGAAGGTGTGGCTTACCGGTGTAAAGAAGGTATACAGGTTCAGAACTGCGCTGGGGCTGTATCTTGATGCAACGGTGAATCACAATGTAATGTGCAGGAAAGGACCAGAAATAAATCCAAATGAAAAAATGATAATTGACAGTCTGTCAGAAGGAGAGTATACGCCTGTAAAAGCTCTGCAACATTCTACCGGACTAAGCCTTACCACACTATACAGATATGCGACTATATTGTCGGATAAATCGCTGCTGGATGTTAGAAAAGATGCGGTTAGCGGGCCCATGCTGAAGCTGTCCCGAAACGCCGGATCTCTGTTAAATTTTGGGTGGGAAGAAATAGGCAGGCTGAAAGAGGGCGACAAACTTCTGGTCAGCGTAAAGGAAGGAGTCTTCCCGTCAAGATATCTTGAACTGCCGGAATTTCCGCAGTTGGATACTGTCAAAGGTCACAGAAGAAATGTGTTTAAGTTCCCTAAATTTATCGACGAGAATATCGGCGGTTTGCTCGGATGGATACTGACTGACGGCGTATCTGTATCGCATAAGAGAGCTAGTTCCAGACTGTTGGACGCAGAAAGGTTCATAGGCATAATCTCGATAAACTCGGATGAGGACAGAGACATATCAGGCCTGATAAGAAGCATATTCGGAACGGAACCAAAAGGCGGTAAGACCAGAAAAAATAAAGCCGTAAAAGACTGGCTGGTCCATGGTCAGAACCTGGCCGGATTCATTGACTATTTCGGGCTTAATAAATATCACAGTGGAATAGAAGTCCCGCCGCAGATACTGGCATCTCCGAAAAGCGTGGTGGCATCGTTCATAAAGAGGGCTTTTGAAGGGGATGGTTCATGCGTTTATGACAGGGTGACCATAGACAGCATTTCAGATAAATTTATAGTTGAAATGCAGCAGTTGCTACTAAAATTCGGGATACTTTCCTCTGTTCACACCTCGAAGAGAGCAAAACCAAGGAAGGATATACACGTTCTCGATATAACCGACTTGAAAAGCCTGAAAGAATTCAAGAAGAGTATAGGTTTCGTCTCCGCGGATAAAAACAGCAGTGTCGACAGGCTGATAAATAGGATGGAGAAAATGAAGGGCAGGGGAAACACACAGTTCAGTTCAAAATACAGGTGGATAGACGACAAGCACGTAGAAACAGCGCTTACAGACATATCATCCATAGGTGAGCTGCCGGTGTATGATTGCGAGACAGAGTCTCACTCGTTTATAGCAAACGGCTTTGTGGTGCATAACTGCTCTGAACAACCGCTCGAAAATTATGGAGCGTGTGATCTCGGCGCGATAAACCTTGATTACTTCGTAAAAAACCAGTTTACAAAGGATGCGAACGTGGACTGGGAAAACCTTGAAAAGACTGTAAGGTACGGTGTCCGTTTCCTCGACAATGTGCTGGATTACAGCTACAACAGGCACGCGCTTAAGGAGCAGGCGGAAGAAACAGTATATGCCAGGAGAATCGGCCTTGGTATAATGGGCTTGGCAAACATGCTTATAAGCATGAACTTAAAATATGACAGCGACCAGGCCGTAGAGTTCGTTGACTATCTGATGAAAAGGATAAAAGAGACAGCTTATGATGAAAGCTCAAATCTCGCAAGGGAAAAAGGGAGTTTTCCCGCTTTTACGGCAGAAAAGCATGTTCAAAGGGAGTTTGTAAAGAGGCTGGATAAGAGTATTATAGACAAGATTAAAACGCAGGGGCTAAGAAATGCGTGCATACTCACGGTTGCACCGACCGGTTCGATATCCTCAATGGCCGGTGTCAGCGGCGGGATAGAACCGATATTTGCGCTGAGTTACACCAGAAGATCCGAATCGCTGTCCGAAGAAAAATTCGAGGTTTTGGATCCCTTCGTAAACAGGTACATGAAAAAGTTCGGCATAAAGGATAAAAACGAATTGCCGGAGATTTTTGTAACAGCGCACCGGATAGATCCGTTTTTCAGGGTAAAAATGCAGTCAACCATCCAGAAACACATCGATTCCTCGATTTCATCGACCGTTAATCTGTCCGCAGATACGGATGCCGATACCGTGGATAAAATCTACAGATATGCGTGGAAGCTGGGCTGCAAGTCAATAACGGTCTACAGGGAAGGCAGCAAGGATGACATACTGAAGGCTACTGATGAAAAACCCGAGGAAAAGCAGGAAGAAGTGATGATCGAAGAGGAGCGGCCTTTCATGCTTAGCGGTACAACGATAAGGATGCCGACTTCGCAGGGGAACATGTACCTCACCGTTAATAAGGATGAAAGCGGCAAAATCAAGGAAGTCTTCATCGATATGGGCAGGTCGGGAGAAACAGAAAAAAGTTTTACGGAAGCGCTGGGAAGACTGATAAGCATCTACCTCCAGTCCGGAGGAGATATCAACAGGGTAATACGCACCCTGAAGGGAATAAAGGGCGGCAATTCGCTGTGGTTCAACGGCATACAGATATTTTCAATACCGGATGGGATAGCAAAGGCCATAGAACTTACCGTTAAAAACAGGAATCCCGACAGGGAAAACGAAACACTGCACGGCGTCCTTAAGAACAACGATAACCTTGAAAATGAAAAAGCGACGGTCTGTCCGGAATGCCACCAGAAAACACTTATATTCGAAAACGGCTGCTTCATCTGCAAGAACTGCGGGTATACAAAGTGCGAATAAAGGAAGTAGAAAACTATTAAAATAAAAGGGGGCTAGTTAAATGATGGAAATAAAGGTATTGGAAAAGGAAGATTCCTCAATAAAGTTCAGGGTAGTGGGAGGGACACAGTCCGTTCTTAATCTCATAAAGGAAGAGGCGGATTCGATGGAAGATGTAACGTTTGCGGGTTTTGTAATGGAGCATCCGCTTGAAAAGTCGTCCATATTTGTCATAAAAACCAGCGGAAAAGACGCGGAAAAGACGTTAAAAAAGGTAATAGAGAAAACACATTCGGATCTGAAAGAAGCCAGAAAGGAATTGAATTCCCTGTTAAAGTAAGTTCAAGATGAAAAACAAATCCGAAAATAAGGAATTTATAGTAAAATTATTAAAAGGCAACAGCCCGTATTCCATACTGTTTTATATAGTGATTTTTTACGTGGTTTTCGTATACATCGCTCTGCCTTCAGTTTACGCGTTTACTCCCGTGAGCTATATAAGCGCGGTGGTGTCCGGGAGCATGGTGCATCAGGAACCGCAGATAAACTCCACGTATTACGGGTGGCTGGAATCGCATGGTTTTAACATGTCGCAGGTAAAAAAGTGGCCGTTTTCCAACGGCATAAACATCGGTTCTCTTGCTGTGGCGTACAAAGTCCCACCTGATCAGATAACGGTGGGTTCTGTAATCATCTACCACATAAACTATGAGGGTTTAAACGAGGATATAATCCACAGGGTCGTAAATGAGACGGAAATAAACGGGACGTATTATTATACCACAAAGGGCGATGCAAATCCCTTCTCCCTGCCGTTTGAATACAATATACCCTACAGTCATGTAGTCGGAAAAGTAGAATACGTCGTTCCGTACCTAGGTTATCCGAAGTATCTTATCTATTCTCTTTCGCAATTACTGTAATTTGGATAAGTATTTATTCTTGAAAATATATTTTAAAAATGGATATGAAAAAAGTTATAATTCTTACAGGGATGCCAGGCAGCGGCAAATCTACGGCTGCCCTGGAATTTTCAAATTTAAACGTTCCCGTGATAGGCATGGGCGATGCGATAAGAAAGGAAATGCGCAGACTTGGAATAGAGATAAACAACAGGTCGCTGAGGCTTTTTTCGAAGAGGATGACTAAGATACACGGCAGAAAATACGTCATAAACCTCGTAAAGAAGGAATTGCTGGAGGTTTTCAAGACAAATAACATAGCTGTTCTCGACGGTGCAAGAAGGATATCGGAAGTGGAAGAGGTGAAGAAGGAGGGATACAGGCCGGCGATACTCGCAATAATCGCGGATAAAGGGGTAAGGTTCAACCGTATAGTAAAGCGGAAGAACGAGAGCGATTTTTCTTCATATTCCGAATTTGAATGGAGGGAAAAACAGGAACTCGGGTACGGCATCTCTGAAGTAATAGCCTCCGCTGATTACTACATAGACAATAACGGCAGCGAGAAAACGTTTCTTCAGAACATAAAGAAATTTCTTTCCAAACTCAAAGCTCTAGAATAAATCTGTCGGCTGACTCTGCTAATCCATAATTGGATTTTACATTTCCGTCTGCGATGTCTATCTCTATCGCTTTATCCCCTAAATACAGGTTCTTTTTCGTGGTGATCCCGTTTCTTTTCCTTATTATTATCCTGTTGTTCTGCAGCTCCGGTTCTATTCCCGCGATGTATCTTTCCGATATAAACGGCAAGAGCCCGATTGACCATGCCTGTGAAGGACAGCCTTTCGGCATTCCGTCCGGCTGAAATATCTCGTTTATCCTTGAGGAGCACTGTGCACTGTCGTTTTTTTTCTGCAGTATCTCCAGAAGTTGTTTTCCGAGTTCTGTTTCATCGTTGTCAAACACTGCAGCCGTAAAAAGCAGCGTCAGCATCGGCCATATCGAACCGTTTTGGTAACCGTTGAAATCAAACGTCCTGTCATTTTTCGACACTGACAGTATCCCATATTCCGTAAGCATGTTCTCCGCAATGTTTTTTATAACCGCGGGTTTTTTATCCGCGTCCACCGCATCAAAATACAGTGCAAAGATCTGATTGGCGCTGTTTATATCCTTGCCTTTCTGGTCCGTTAAATAACTGCCGTTGAACATGCCGTTAACGCTATTTCTGAGTTCGTATGCCATCTCCTTTGCATCTTTGTCCCCGTACATTTTGTAAATTGCCTCCAGAGCTTTTGACCATATGGCCTGTATCTCTATCGAAAATTCCCTGTCCAGCGAATCCATCCACGTTTCTCTGCCTTTATCGTGTACGAAACCGTTGTCCATCCACCGGCGGCATATCTCTAATACAGCGTCTTTTTTGTCTTTTATTACGGCGAGAAAAGAACTGTCGGCCGTATATCTGAAATACTCATATGCATCTATTAAGAAAAGACCGAGTACGTCCTTCGGATAGATATCCCCGTTAATTTTGTTTGGAAGGCCCTTATCCTCTATGTTATACGCGATTTTTACGAGTATGTCCCTCACAAACGAGAAATTGTTCATTGAAAGAAAAGAAGGCAGAACAAGCAGTGCATCCCTCAGCCAGAATTCGTTGAAATACGGGAAGCCGGCATAAATCTCTTTTTCGTTGAAATTAGCGTAGGAGTAAGCGGCATCTATGGCGTCGAGGATAAGATTCCTATCCATTACATTGATATTGAACTTTTTACCCTCTGTTTTTATTATCTCATTGTATTCTTCCGCATATTTCATCTTGTTCTTAATAAGCTTGTACACGGTATCAAAGTCCATTTCTTTGGATGAAAAAAGTATATCATACGTTTCGTCCTGGTTCAGCTTAAAGGTAACGTTGCCGGGTACATATTTGTTCTGTATCTCTCCGCTGTCCAGGTAGTGAGTTATGCCTTTTTTAACGGAATATGATCCGGGAGAATGTATCCCATAGTATTCCTCTCTTTTGAAATCTCCCCTGAGGAAATAGATATACGCGGCTTTCCCATTGAATTCCGTCTTTATCCCGTTTTTTATTTCCATCAGATCGTATCTTTTCCCCTTCTGGTAGTTTTCGTCTCTTTTTCTTATGTTCACGCCGGCTTCAACGGCTATTTCACAGGCATACGACGGCGTAATGGAAACAAGTACACTGTCGTCATAGCATTTTACCTCCTCGATTGCCCTTCCTTTTGCTGTATTAAATAAAAGCGTGGAGAACTGCGAGTTGTAAAACGAAAATTCCTTGAAATTTGCCTCGGATAAAAATTCATCGTCAAGTTTGAATGCAAAGTAATCAAAATATTTCTGATTTCCTTTCCATATCCCGCACCATTTTGAGCCGAACTCCCCGTTATTGAACCTGAAAAGGAACATTCCGTTCTTTGACATCACATGCAGAACTGATCCCATAAAGACTACTGTCTTTGCATGGATTTATTACTTTTGCATCGAAATTGCAGATCAAATTAATCATTAAATATCCCGTGTTTTAGCTATTGATATGAACATATTCATAGGGACATCCGGCTGGAATTACGACTGGAATCCGGAAAAAAGTCTGGACTGGTACGTAAAAAATACAAAATTCAATGCGATCGAACTTAACTACAGTTTTTACAGATTTCCAAGCCCGAAAGCAGTCAATGCATGGAAAGCCTATGATTTCCTATCATGTACAAGTCTGTTCATCTTTATACTAACACATAGGTTGATGCTCAACGAAAAATCCCACAGGTATATAGAAGATTTCATAAGGGTGTTTTACAGGCAGGATTTTAAATTCGACAACTTGCTCTTCCAGCTGCCGCCTTCATTCGCTGCAGACAATATCGATCGAATAATTAGGGTACACAGGAAATTCCGCCGTTATAATCCGGTGTTTGAACCGAGGAATGCCTCATTTTTCACCGAAAAATCCTATAAACTGTTTAAGAAAGAAGGAGTAACGTTAGTTAGCACAGATTCCCCTCTGGGCAATTTTTACGTTAAAACCACGGATAAAGTTTATTTAAGGTTACATGGAAGAAGGAGCTGGTATGATTACAATTATACTAAAAAGCAGCTTGAAGACTCGTTAAATAAAATTGAAGAGTTGAAGCCGAAACATGCCTACATATTTTTCAATAATACTTATATGTTTCAAAATGCTAAGATGTTTACGGACACAGTGAATAAGCATTATGGAAATATTCTACATTACAGGCAATGAAGGCAAGTTCAGGGAGGCAAAGGCCATACTGCCACTGCTAAGAAGATTGCCGCTGGATTTAGAGGAAATCCAGTCTATGGATCCGATCGAGGTCGTAAAACAAAAGGCGGAAGAAGCTGTCAAGCAAAGCGGGCTTACCAACTTCGTGGTCGATGATGTCTCTCTGTTTATGGAGGCACTTGATTACAGGTTGCCCGGCCCGTTCATAAAATGGTTCCTAAAATCTATTGGAAGCAGGGGCCTGTTTGATTTAGCGGATAAATACGGAAAATACGGCGTTACGGCGGTCTGCACCTTATGCTACGTAGACGGTAAAGGAAGAAAAAAGATATTTAACGGTAAAGTCAAAGGCAGGATAGTTTCTACCGGTGTAAACTCCTATAACAGCTGGGACAACGTATTCCTGCCAAACGGAAAGAAAATGACCTTTGCCGACATGCCTTTACCAGTAAAAAACGAAATAAGCCATAGGGGAATCGCTTTAGGGAAACTTAAAAAATACCTAGGGGTGTGAATATCTTTTTACTGCGATTTTCATCGCGTTTCTGTATGATACCAGGCCTATTAGCACAACCACAAATATCACGATAAAGAAGCCTACTCCGAGATCATGCAGGTTGTGTATCTGCAGAGGAGTTATCACCCCAAAAGTAAGTATCTGCGGGAATATTATTATTCCGACACCGGCTATTACAAATGCCAGACCGCCGTAAAGCAATACGCTCGAAGAGATATACCTGGCTATGAACTGGACGCCTTTCATGCTTATCTTCTTTATCTTTTTTACCCACGTTCCGAATAACGCTCCGAAAGAGAACTGCATAGTCATGGTTCCCAGGCCGAACATTAATCCGGGAGTGAAAGCTACATATGCGTTCGGCATGTTTGGAACGAAGACAAAGTAGATTATGAGGGCAAACGCCCCGAATCCAAAACCTGCTATTAATCCGTGTACGAATGCCATCCATGTTTTTACGTCTTTTTTGTAAAAATCCGTGTCCCTGTGTCTGAACTTTTTCTTTAAGCCGTGGCTTATCCAGTCATTGACATCTACGTGCGGATAAAAACTGCCGTATTTTACATAACGTCCGGCTATGTACATCACTGCTCCGACTATAGTGTACACAATCCCGAAGAACAGCGGGGAAGAGATAAAATCCTTAAAGCTGTACAGCCCGTAAGCGAAAACAAAGAATATGATCTCGGACATCAGGGCTCTCTGCAGTGTAAAACCCGCGGAGAATACCGCACCAACCTCCGCCCCTCTTTTTGTACTGCCGCTTCCTACCGCATAGGAAAAAGTAATCGGCCAAGTGTGTTCATCTGGTGTTATTCCATGCACTATCCCGAGTAAATATGACAGAAGCAGTGTGATATAAACACCGTCATACACCGGATTAAACAAGTCTATGCCCATCTTACAAAAGAAATTAAATTACTCTTCTTACCTCTTTTATTATATGTACTTATTATTTATTTAAATGTTTACACTCATTTATAAATAAATTGAATTTCTTAATAACTAATGATAAACGGTATAGTTTCGGATTTGGATGGCACTCTTATAGACACCGCGAAAACACTGGCAAGGGCGTGGGAAGAGGCCTTCAAAACCGAGGGCTTGCAGGTCGGATACGATGAACTGTACAAAAATACGAAGGGTATAGATTCTAAGGATATAATAAGGAAGTATAAAAAAGAGGCCAAAACGGAGGATTTAGCCAGGATAAAAGAAAAGAGGAAGGACAATTTTCTTAATCTCATTGACAGTGGTAGTGAGCTCTTATATCCTGAAACCATGAAAGTTTTGGAAGAAATAAGGAGCAGGAAAATAAAGATTGCGATTGGTACGGGCATGTCGAGAGATCTGCTCGGAAAAGTTTTAGCCATCACTGGTTTGGATAAGAATATCGATGCCGTGGTAAGCTCCGATGATGTTGAAAACGGAAAACCGGGCCCGGATATATTTTTGGAGGCTTTTGACAGGATAAAAGTCGATCCAAAAAACGGGATTGTAGTGGGAGACAGTGATAACGATATGCTTCCCGGAAAAGAAATCGGCGCTTTCACCGTGTTTATTTCAAGGGACGGATTAAGATCGCGGGTGGCAGACGCTGATATAACCAGTCTAGAAGAGATATTGAGGTTTTTGTAGGATGGAACCCGCGGTGATTGTAAAAAATCTTTTTAAAAATTTTGGGAAAACTGTCGCTTTGAACAATATTTCCTTTAAATCGGCCGAGGGGGTGAATATAATACTAGGTCCGAATGGTGCGGGCAAGAGTACTTTTTTGCGCTGTATAATAGGTTTGTATCGGCCGAGCAGAGGTTCTGTGCTTGTTTTTGGCAGGCGGCCATATTTTGATGATCCTGTACGGAGTAAAATCTCGCTGCTTTCGGATAACTATGCTCTGTATGATTTTCTTACGGTAAAACAGAACTTGAGGTTTTTTGGGAGCCTGTACAAGTTAAGTGATGAGGAGATATACGCAAAGAGCAGGTCCATCTTAAAAGAGATGGATGCACTTAAATTTTTCGACAGGAAAGTGACCGAATTGAGCAGGGGAACAAAGCAGAAGATAGCGTTTTGCAGGGCCATGCTGAATGATCCGGATGTTTTGTTGCTGGATGAACCAACTGCATTTCTTGATGCAAGCTCCTCTGAGTGGATAAGGAATTTCATCCTGGATTACGGGAAAAAAGGCAAAACGATCCTTTTTGTAACCCAGAAATTAGATGAGGTCTCGCGTTTTAATTCAAGGCTCATAATAATCAGGAATGGCAGTATAGTAGAGGACACCACCACCTACAATATATATAATGAGATTATGAAATCCTCGAGCGTACTTATAAGGTTCGCCAGGCCGGTCAAGCCCGAGATTCTAAAAAAGACGGGATATAAGTTTGATGCCATGGAAAGCAAAGAGGTCAGCAGCGTCAAGTTCTACATAAACAGTTATAAGGATGTAAATAACCTCCTGAAAAAATTAATGGATAAAAAAGTCTTTATACTCGGGATAGACTATATAGAACCGTTGGTAGAGAGGATCTCTAAAGGTGGTTGAGATGCATTTGAACAAAATTTATCAGGTTACATGGAAGGACATAAAGGAAGTGTTCAGCAGCATACTTATCTTTGGACCGATGTTCGGTATACCCCTCGCCTTTGCCGTTATCCTGCCTGTCTTATCGCTTTACATTGCAGTCCATGAAGCGCCGAGCATAGCGGCTGCGATTAAGATTCCCAACATAAGTGCGGCACTGCCTGCTTTTAAGAGCGTGGCTTTTATGGATTACTTTTCGATAAACATCCTGGGACCGATAACCATGACTATGCCCATTATAACTTCTGCGGTAATAGCGGCGGACAGTTTTGCCGGCGAAAAGGAGAGAAAGACCGCAGAAGCGCTGCTTTCAACGCCGTTAAGCAAGACCGAATTGTTATTGGGCAAGATATTTGCATCTTTTTTACCGGCGGTAATAATGGCGGTACTGGCATTTGTGATTTACGGATCTATAGTCAATTATCTTTCATTCTCACAGTTCCATTTATACATACTGCCGACTTTGCCGTGGCTTCTCATGCTGGCAGCCGTTCCTTTCCTCGCACTGGCCCCGATTTCAATCGTCGTTTTGATATCATCGCATGTTAAAGGAGTAAAGGAGGCGCAGCAGCTTACCTCGTTATTGGTGCTTCCCCTGCTCGTTCTTCCGTTTGCATCTCTTCTCGGACTGGCTTCCTTATCCGTTTCTTTTATGCTTTATCTGATTTTATTCCTGATAATCTTTGATTTCATCCTTTTTTATCTAAGTCTGGCGGTTTTCAGGCGGGAATCTCTTATAAGTTAAATCTTTGAGTGATATACTACTGTGCTAAAGCGGTGGGCTTCAGCTGACTTTGAGACTTAGCGTATTAGCTTGGTTTTATTTTTATATCCTTGATGTTGTATTAGGTTATGAAGGTTGTTTTCGTTGATGTCAGTGATTTTGAAGAAGCGGTCATGAAACGCTTCAAAGACGAGCATCCGGAAATAATGATCGTTATGTACAAGGATGACATAACTAAGGTAAAAATCGAAGATTTCGATGCAGATTGTTTATCGATCTTCATTAATTCAAGGGTGGATAAAAACACACTGCTAAAGTTTACCGGTCTTAAATTTATATTTACAAGGTCTACGGGTTTTGACCACATAGATCTGGAAAGCTGCGGTAAAAACAATATCAGGGTGTGTAATGTACCAGATTACGGCAGCCAAACAGTCGCGGAGTTTACATTTTTTCTCATTCTCTCGCTTTTTAGAAAAATAAACTTCTCAAATAACAACAGTATGAAATTTTTAAGGGGAAGGGAATTGGAGGGTAAGAGCATAGGCATAATAGGTGCGGGCAAAATAGGCAATAATGTGGGAAAAATAGCGAATGCGTTCGGCATGAACATCCTTTATTACAGCAGAAGCAGCAGCGGATACCTGGACAGCATAAACGGCAGAAGACTCGAACTTAATGAGCTGTTAAGCGGTTCGGACGTAGTAACTGTACACGTTCCGCTTAATGCCACAACATATCACATGATAAACAAGGACAACATAAAATTGATGAAAAAAGACGCAATTCTTATAAACACCTCAAGGGGCGCTGTAGTGGATACCGATGCGGTTGTCGAGGCCCTGGATTCTAATGCCATCGGAGGGGTCGGTCTCGATGTGATAGAGGGGGAGGAATTCTCGGGAAAAGAAATGGAGATAATAAAGAGGAAGGAGAACTACGACCTGATTAAACAGGCCCTTGAAACCAACATTTTGAAGGGCTTTGATAACGCGATACTGACGCCGCATATTGCCTACAATACGGAGGAGGCACTGACAAGGATAGTAAATTCCACGTGTGAAAATATAATTAATGCATATAAGGGAGCAGACCTTAAAAATAGGATAATATAATTCCATGGAAAAATGGTTTGTCAATAAAAACGTGCTTTACCTGTCTTTGTCCGCATTCTTTGCCGATGCGGGTTACCAGGCAGTGATCGCCCTTTTTCCGGTTTTTCTTGTCTTATTCCTCAAAGCGCCGGTTTATTATCTAGGTATAATATATGCACTGCAGTACGGGATTGGTGCCTTATTTGCATATCTGGGAGGGGTGCTTGCCGATAGATACAGCAAGAAAAAAGTCGCAATAATCGGAAATTCTCTTATTCCCGTCCTTTCTTTTTTAGGCATAGCCGGAAGCGTTGTCATCTCACCGCTGCTTTTCCTTCTCGGTTGGTGGGCTAGGGATTCAAGAAGCCCGGCCAGAAGAGCTCTGGTTGCGCTGGCTTCGGACGAAAAACACAGGAAAAGGGCATTCGGAGTTCTG
Organism: Nanobdellota archaeon; assembly: GCA_021802505.1. Taxonomy (GTDB): domain Archaea; phylum Nanobdellota; class Nanobdellia; order Parvarchaeales; family Parvarchaeaceae; genus Parvarchaeum. Next base: position 12,492 of record JAJZXE010000011.1, on the reverse strand, counting down.
CACGCCCTGGATTTAGGAGGAGGAGCGGTCGGCCTGATCTACCTTTTGATCCTTCTCAACCTAGGTATTGCATACAGTATACTTTTTCTTGTTACGCTGTTCCCTTTAATAATATCGACATTGTTTTTGATTAAATCGGATGTGAGTGAGAAGATAAAGCATACTGCCACTGTAATTGTCAATAAAAGCAGACTTAAAATAAATAAAAGCACAATGGTTGGCGTGCTCCTTGCTACGTCATTGTTCGGTTTCAGCTATTACAGTTTGGGTTATCCCATACTTACGATTGCGCAGGATTCAAACGCTGCATTCGGTGTATTTTCATACCTGTTGTTCCTGCTTATTTCCGCGCTTGCGGGTTATTACCTCGGCAGCAGGGCCGGAAGGATGAGGATAGTAAGTTCTTTGTCTTTATCCGGATATTTACTGGCAGGAGTAGGCTCATTAATAATAGGAATCTTCTATGTATTTCATCTAAGCATAATAATAGCTTATCTAGGAGTATCCCTTCTCGGCTTTGCGGTCGGGGCTATTGAAACCTTCGAGCCGACAATAATATCTTTCACGGCAGGCAGGGAGAAAAGCGCAAAAAGCTTCGGCTACCTCTCCTCCTCAAGAAGTATAGGCCTGTTTACCGGGAATTTATTAATGGGGATCCTATACTTCTTCAATCCGTTTTATTCCTATTTCTACGCTTTTTTGGTTTCGGTTGCGGCTGCGCTTATAGTGTATCTATTTGGCAGGAATTTGAATTTAAAGTGATTATGAATCCGCTGAAAAATCAATATGCTTTTGTTTTAAAGACCTTAAAAGAGCGGTTTAACTTCGCGAGCGGGAAGTCCCCTTCTGTGAGGGGGGAATGAGAGCGAGTGAAAGACATTTATGAAAGAAGAGACAAATAATAGTATGCGTAATTATAAATTTAGATTGTATCCTAATAAAGTCGTTGAAACAGAGCTGAATAGACAGTTAGACCTATGCAGAGGGACTTATAACAGGCTTTTGGAAGAACTGAATAAAGCGAGAGAAAACGGCGTAAAACTAAAAAGATATGACACTCAAAAGCTTCTAGTAAAGCTGAAGGAAGAGAATCCGGAACTGCAAAACGTCTACTCAAAGACCTTGCAGATGGTGAACGAGTAGTTGTGGAACAACATTCATGTCTTGTCGGGAAGAAAGAAAAAAGGCTACAAAGTAGGCAGATTAAGATTCAAAAGCTACGACCTATTCAAGTCGATATTCTATAATCAAAGTGGCTTTGTCATAGGAAACAAGAAGATAATCTTGTCAAAAGTAGGAAAGATAAAGGCAGAATTCCACAGGGAAATCAAAAGCAGCGTAAAAGGAATTATAATAAGTAAGAGAGGGAACGAGTGGTTCGCTTGCGTACAGATTGAAGATTTCAAACAAGAAGAACGGCAGATAAAGATTCTTCCAAATACAGAAAGAAAAGCCGTGGGAATAGATATGGGATTAAAGAGCTTTGCGGTAGACAGTAGCTCAAAGTTCATCGATAATCCGAGATTCTTGAAAAAGACGGCAAATAAAATAGCTTTTCTTCAAAGGAAGCTTGCAAGGAAAAAGAAGGGCTCTAACCATAGAAACAGGGTAAAGTTGAGGTTGAATGCTGTCTATGAACACCTGCAGAATCAGAGAAAGGACTTTGCGCACAAACTATCATACTGGTACGTAAAGAACTAGGGGATAATAGCGGTGGAAAAGCTGAATACCCAGGGAATGGTAAAAAATCACAAGTTATCCAAAAGCATCTATGATGCCGCATGGTCACAGTTCATGTTCTTTTTATCCTACAAGGCTGAAAGTGCTGGCAGGATCTTAGTGAGAGTAAACCCAAAGAACACTACACAGAGATGCAGTGTCTGCGGAAAGCTAAGCAAAGAACATCTGGACCTATCCGTAAGGATATTCAAGTGCTCATATTGCGGAATAGAGTTGGACAGAGATTACAACGCCGCTAGAAACGTCATCATAAAAGCGTTATCTGGTAGGGAACCTGCCAGTATGCTCGCAGAGCTCAGACCTCTACTTCTGAGAAAGCAGAAGCAAGCCAAAGTGTTGAAGCGAGAAGCTCCATTCGTAAGGTTGGGGTAGTTCACATTGTTTTAATCTACTTCTTTTTAGCGGATTTTTTCTTCTTCTTTGCGGCCGTTTTCTTAGCTTTCTTTTTAGCTGGTTTTTTAAGCGGAGTAGGCTCCTGCGCTTTGGCGATATTCGTTAAATTGTTTATCGACTGAAACAGGACATCCAAATTCTTCCTTACCTTGTCATTCATGGAATCTATGGCTTCATGGGCGGCCACCGACATATCCTCATGCTCCTGTTTCGAAATCTCACCGTGGTTGTATCTCAGATTATAATCCTTTAGTTTTGCTATTTCATTCTCGATCTCATCCTGCAGGGCCTTCACGGCAACCGCCGATTCTCTCGCCTGAACGAGGTCGGAGTTAACTTCATGCAATTCTATTTTCTTCATAATAGTCTATCTAATTTTGTGCTTAAATATCTTTTTATTCGCCATTTTTTATCCTATCCCGGATTGCCCCCGGGGGGATTTGAACCCCCAACCATCAGATTAGAAGTCTGCCGCTCTAGTCCAAGTTAAGCCACGGGGACTTAAGTAATTAATAAATGAAGTTGTATTAATTTATATCTTTTAGACTTTCAGTGATTCACTTGTATAGTTTAAGTGCGTCTTTGATTATCTTATCATGATCAAAGGCTAAATCGGGCAGTTTTTCCAAATACCACCACCTAGCTTCCTTTGCATCATCACCGCCTTTTTCATTTCCCCCTGTATACTTTAATAGGTAAGCAATTGAAACCACGTGTTTTCTGGGGTCTCTTTTCGGGTCCGAGTAAACCCCTACCAATCCGTCAATTATCCCCTCCAATCCCGTTTCTTCCCTGAATTCCCTAAGAACTGCGTTTTCCGTCGTTTCTCCGTACTCCACGAACCCGCCCGGTATTGCCCACTTGTCTTTATACGGATCGTTCTTTCTTTTTATCAGAAGGACTTTGTTGTCTCTTATCATAACCCCATCAACCGTCAGTGAGGGACTCTTATATTCCATTATTATTTAATATAGTATATGGATAAAAATTTATTCTTTTCTTTTATTTCCGAATTTCTCTTTAAAACACGCATTGCAAAGGAGCAGTAATTTGCCGTTCTCTCTGTAATAGTTTCCTTTCTGTTTGTTCAAAAACGTCACTTCAACCTCCTTTCCGCAGTTGCTGCATTTCATACTTTAAGTCCAAATCTCCTGAGTAGTCCGGAAAACTGCCGGTTGTTTGACATCTTCATCACCGTTTTCATCTTTTTATACTGCTCCAGCAATTCCCTGACAAGCTCTTCTGAAGTACCGCTGCCAGTCGCTATTCTTTTTATCCTCGAAGCATCGATGGTCTTCGGATTTTCCAGTTCCTCCTTCGTCATCGAGTCCATTAAATTAAGGAATTTTCCCAGGTTCTCCTCCTGTCTGTCCAACAGTTCCTTCGTTTTTTCTGAAGAAGGAATGCCTGGCATCATCTCCGCTATCTTTTTGGGAGAGCCCATCTTTTTTGCAGAGGAATACTGTTCATATACGTCCATTAGGTTAAATTCTCCCTTTATTACCCTCTTGGCGCTTTCTTCATTTACCTGAATGTTTTCCTCTTTGGCCTTTTCAAGCAGTGATTCTATGCCTTCCAGTCCCAGCAGCTTGGATACGAATTTTTTGGGATTGAATTCCTCAAAATCATTTATTTTTTCGCCGCTTCCTATGAATGTGACCTTCGCACCGCTGATATAAGCGGCTGTCAGTGCTCCTCCGCCGTTTGCCGTACCGTCAGTCTTTGTAAGTATTATGTTGTTTATGTCCAACAGGCTGTGAAAGCCTTTTACCTGCATGGCGGCATTCTGTCCCAAATCTGCAGGTATGACAAGAGTGACATTATTCGGCTTCAGCGTTTCTTTTACAGCTTTTATCTCCTTGACTAATTCACCGTCAAGTATGTCCCTTCCGGCGCTGTCTGCTATTACTACATCGAAGTTTTTGAAGGAGCCCACTGTATTTTTTACCGCTTTTACCGGGTCTGTTCCCCCTCCCGCCAGCTTTACGTTTATCTGTTTGGCCAGCTGTTCCAACTGCTGATAAGCCGCCGGCCTGAACGTATCCAACCCAAGCAGTAGCACCCTGTACCCTCTTTTTTTGTAATAGTTTGCGAGTTTTGCCGCTGTGGTTGTCTTACCCGAGCCGAACAATCCCACCAGTAAAATCTTAAAAGGTATGACATCTATGTTTATCTTGGTCTCTTCGTTTCCCACTATCTCCACTAAATCGTTGTATATTACGTCTACTACTTTTTCCCTTGTGACAAGCCCTTTTCCCCTGTTTGCTTTTATGTCTTCTTTTATCTTCTTCATCAGCTTTTCTACCAGGTTCTTATCTACATCCCCTTCCAATAAAGCGGTTTGTATATCGTTTAGAACTTCCTCTATCTTCTCGTTTCCCGTGGAATTAAGAAGTTTTTTTACTCCCTCTTTTAATCTGTTGGATAAACCTTCGAATGCCATTTACTATTAGTATCAGGTAATATTAATATAAAAACCGTTACTGATTTCTGTTTCTTTTGACTGTTATGGGCAACACGCCCTTTTCAAGCTCTCTTTTGGCGATGTCTATATAACTGTCTTCTTTTTTGTTTATTTTGATAAGAGGTGGTGCTCCCATGGACAACTGCAGGGCCCTGGCGCCGACAAGTCTTGCCTTCTCAAATTTATTGTACTCTTCCATTTCAACTATTTATATTGTCCATCAGTATTTTAAACCTTTCTTCCCTTAATTCGATCGCTTTGCCGGCGCAGAAATCGACTTCCTCAGGGGTGAAAAACCCGTTCCCGCCTTTTTGAAGTGAGTTTATCTTTTCGCTTATTCCTATAGTGAATCTCGCATCCGCAACGTTTTCTTCCTCGGCGCTCGGATCAAAAAATATGGCCCCGTTTATTTTTGTAAATGTATGGCTTATGGCCAGGTTTTCCCTGTTCAACGGAAGGGTGAATATCTCCTCTTTTCCCGCTATCTTATATTTTGTGTTCAAGATGGCCCTCAGTGCCGCGATGTTTGCAGCATCGAAAAGATTGCCCTCATTGTTCAGACACACCACATCAACGTATACGAATGATACCGTCTTTCCCTCTTCAATCACGAGTTTCGTTAAATCTATGAGATTAGACTCTCTTATCCCCCTGTCCGTTACCCTTCCGACTTCTATCGAATAATTTATCCTGTCCTCGCCGTATTTGGAAGCCAATTCAGATGCCTCGACGTTTACCACCAGTGCTCCCTCGTTTTGTCTGTCCGGGAAAGGTGTGCCGTTCAGGACCTTTACGCCCGCTATTACCTTTGTTTTTCCGAGCTCAACGTATGCGGATCCGTCGGAATGATTTATAACGTTATCCTTTATCGTAATTTTTCTTCCTTCAAATTCCTGTCTCCTGTCAAGCCTTAGCTTCTTTTCCGCCAGTTCTCTCATGTAATTGTAGTTCTCGAGTGTCATAAATTTTTCATCTCTTCGATTACTTTACTCATTTTTGTCTTGAGTTCATCGCTTATTTCTCCCTTTTTACTGAGTCTTTCCAGTCTGTCGTCATTCTGTACTCTGATCTCATTTTCTTCTTTTTTTGCCGTTATATCGAACGTAACAAGCTTTGCAAATTTAGGGAATATCTCAGGTTTTGTTATGAGTGTTCTTTCCGTTTCCCCGTTTCTCAGCACCTCTATATATTCCCTGTCTTTCTCTATCGTATAGGCCCTTTCTCCCCATTCACTCCTTGTCTTTATCGATAATTTTTCGACTTCGTTGTTTTTTACCTCGATTTCGGAGATTATGCCGTCTATCTTGAACGACGTTCCGTTAAGCCTCGTAAACGCCAGCCTGTAGAGTTTTTCCTGTATGGGTCCGTACCTTAAAAGAACCTCGTTTATTTTATCATTCATTTCTTCATCGGAGTATTTATCCATAAGGTTTTCTGCAAAATCCGTCAGTATGGTGTAGCCGGCCGATTTTAATTTGTGATGGTTCATTATTGTCGGCATGACATGTTTTCTTATCCTGTCAAGTTCGTTTTTATCGTCTTTGTCAAATAATATGAAATACTTGTTCATTCCTTCATAAAGTATGCTCGGTTCACTGCAGTTGTTGAATTTTTCATTTATTTCCGCTTCCTTTTTCTGCAGCATTTCCAGTTCTTTTTTCAGTACTTCTTCTTCCTTGTCCTCTGCGCCCTGGACCCACAGGATACCCCATTCCTTCAGATTCAGGCCTTTCGCTATGTCGTAAAGCTTTGTTTTGCCCTCATTTGAGTGTATCCCCCTGCTCATTTTGGTGAATCCGTTCTTGATTATTATGATGTTGTCTCCGAATATCCTTAACTGCGTGGAAAGCATTATCTTCCCATCATAAGTTCCCTTTGACTGAACCAGTATTTTTGCCCCGGGTTTTACATACCCCCAAAAGCTCTTTAAATCCAGTACTCCTTTCTCTCCGTCCGGCAGTGAAATCACTATTGATTTGGCTTTTTGATCGGTGTTTTCTATTATTCCGCAGTATATCTTTCCGATTTCCTCCCTGTAAAATATGCTCGTTTTAAGTTTTTTCTTCATTACATCAACTACCGTTTCAACCTCGTTTCCGTAGAGGTATACCCCTTCTTTTGTTTCGGTGTCTTCAATAACCACATCGGGCTTGCTTTCATCCTCTATCTTAAGGGCCTGCTTTATTGCGTCAGCCGCCTGCGTTATCTCTATCTTTGCATCAAGCAGCATTTTGCTTATAGCCGTCGAATAAATACCCCTAACTTTTACTTTCATTTGAAAACCTCCTTTTTAGCGTCTCCTTTTCGAGCTCATAAATTTCCATTGCGCCTTTTTTGCCCATTTCAACCACCTTCTTCAGCTCCTCTCTTGTGACTTTTCCATCGAGCTGCAGAAGCACTATCTCGTTTTTTGAAGGAAGAAATGCGATAGGAACATCGGTTGCTCCTCCCTCATGGAAATCCTCTTCCTCTTTGGTTAAATCCAGACATATGCTGTCTCCTATTTTTCCCGCAGCAACGGCAGCCACTAGATCCCGCATGGGCAATCCTGCGTCGGCACATGCCATTGATACAGCCGTCAGGCTTGCACACCTTGTTCCGGCATCTGCCTGTGTTATATAAACTCTGATATTAATCATAGCGCGGGGCATATCCTCAAGCACTATCGCCCGGTTCAGCGCATTTGTTATGACCTGGCTGATCTCTATATCCCGTCTGTCCATCCCAGGCTTTGCCCTGTCGGGGACTGAAAAAGGAAGCATGTCATATTTACACACTATTACCCCCCTATCCGCCTTTTCTATGTGTCTCGGTTTTACTTCTTCAGGGCCGTAAACCGCGGCTATCGCCTCCGTATTTCCTATCTTAAATCTTGCACTGCCTTTTGCATTTGGTATTACACCGGTCTCTGCCTCCATCTTCCTCAGTTCATCAAATCTTCTCTTATCAAATCTTTCCTCGTACATCTTCAAGTAACCTCCTGACCCTTTCTGTAAGGTCCGCATCCACATAGTTTTCATCTATGAATTTTATCGCTGATACTGCAGCAGCCCTGTTCTTTTCATCCCCGTCGACCCATACGATTCCGTTCTGCCCGACTACTATATCGCACTTGGTCTCTTCTTTGATCATGTTTATCATCGAACCTTCCTTTCCTATCAGTCTTGGCAGCTTGACCGGGTCTATTCTTATTATCATCTTGGATTCAAGTTTTCCGTATCTCGTGCCCCTCATGGAAACGTCCGCCGCATTGTTGGGGTATACGCGGAAGACTCTCGCATAAATCATATCTCCTATATCTATATATCTGTCGAGTTCTCCGTCCTCCACCCTGAAATTCACGTCTCTTATATCCAGCCTGGTGTAAAACGGCGCGTTTATATCGACGACCCAGTATTTTGATGATATCTCTGTGACCTCTCCTATGATGTCATCCCCTTCCTTCGGATAATAATTTCCGGATAAAGGATTAACGCTTATTCCCCTGTCGGAAATCTGAACCATCCCGAGGAATTTGGAGTATGTTTTTTCGCTCTCTTCGTATGTTCCGTTTCTTCCGTTTCTCTCATCCGAGAGAAGCTGTCCTGGTGTCACTATTTCAAAGTTTTTTACGTTTATCATATTTTTCTTATGTTTATGCTGCCGTGTGTTACGCTTTTAAGCTTGCTCAGCAGCTCGTTTTCATTTCCTGCTTTTACTGAAAAATTCACAACGAGTGAATTATCGTTTCTTGTATTATCTTTTATGTTCGCCAACCTTTTTAAATATAACATTGCATCGTTTGCGAACTGTATCGGCAGCTCTGCGGAGTAATTGAACTCTCCGAGTTTTATCGGAAGTATCTTTTTAAGTTTTTGCAGTACCTCCTCAAACTGTTCTTTTTCCGGCTTGTTGATGTCAAAATTATGGTGAACATCCTTCATCGCGAGTTCTATTCTCTGTCTTGGTATCGGCAGATTCGTGTTAAGGTCTATCGCCATTCCCGCTATTTTTTCAAGTATTCTTTTCTTCAGCATATCCGCCTGCTTCTGCTTGTATGCGGTGCTTAGCTGAACCTCTCCCTCTCTTATTATTTTCAGTGCTATTTTTCTTACATCCTCCGTGCCGAGTTCTTTTGAAAGGTTTCCGGCGACCTCTCCTTTTTTAATGTCCTTGAATATCTTATCCACCAGCAGTGCGGAGTCTATATCAGAACTTCTTCCTTCTTTTATGTCTATCGCTTTCTCGCAGTCCACTTCTATCTCGTACCGTTTGCCATTTTTTTCCAATTTGGCAGTGACTCTGTCTACCATGAATTTATTTTATGTATTTAGCTATGTCTTCTTTTCCTAATTTTTTAAAGCCATCCCTGTCTATAATGGCTATCTCAAACCTCTCTGGAGAATTTTTGCTTTCATCAGATTTTATAGCCTTCATACCAAGATTTATCAGTGCTTCGGAGTCCATATCCGATTTATATTCCTTCTCAAGCGTCTTGTTTATAGAATCAGAATTTCCACCTATCGCTATTGCTTTGTACTGGAAAAACGTGCCGCTTGGATCGAGCATATAAAGGCAGGCCTTTCCGTCCTTTATTCCTCCGAATAGGATGCTGACGCCAAAAGGTCTTGCGCCGCCGTACTGCGTCAGGGCCTGCATTTCCGCGCTTATCCCCTTGACTATAAGCAGTATGTCCGCCGGTTGATTGTAGGTCATTTTATACTCCTGGGCGTTGTTCTGCGCCTTGTCTATGAGCATTCTTCCGTCCGCTATCATTCCGGATATTGCCGCAGCCATGTGCAAATCTATCTGAAATATCTTCTCTATGCTTTCTGGTATTATCAGTTTTTCAAGTTCATGCGCTTTTCTGTCCGCTACAAATACTATACATTCCTTTCCTACTAAGCCTACGGCCGCAAAACCCTGAGAAACAGTTCTTTTTGCGTATTCTACCTGCAGTATTCTTCCATCCGGATTGAAAAGAGTTATCGCTCTGTCATATCCCATCATATCCCCTGGCGGTTCCATTATTTACCTCCTAAAATTTAAAAGATTTTATCTTTTTTATATTTCCACTATTCATTATTGTAAGCAAGTTTGATTTATAAAACTTACTGATTAACGACAGGAAAAACACGACCCTGTATTTATACTCATCGTTTACCGCGATAACCCCTCTTGTTTTATCTCCTTCCGGGCTTGTTAACTCCTTTACTATGCGGAAATTTGATCTTATGGAGAGAAAGGGCTCCATTTTGTTTAACGTGGAATACATTTCCTTTTCGAATTCATCCGCATTATCGACGCCGTCTAATTCAACAAGAAAATATCTTTTTTTGTATCGCATGCTTTTTATCCCTTATCAAACACCCTTATCGCATAGACAACAAGGAAAGCTGCAAGTATACCCAAAAACGTCAGGATTGGTATGCCGACTATGACTCCGAATATGCTGTCTATCCAGCTGTATAAGAGCGAGACGAGCCCTATGAAGAGTACCATGCCGACTATTACTTCCTCTATTATCTTTTCCCAGCCCTGTTTCTTTATCTCTGTGTACTCCATCATTTTAGTAAAAAACGCCAAAATATAAACTTAACTCCAGGGTAAGTTCATAGCATACGCAACTACCTACATTTTAGTCCTTAAACTGGCCGCTATACTGCTTTCCCAGATTCTTTGCTCCGAGGTTGAATATTATGGTCTTTATGTTTGTCATCTCTTCTATGCTGTATCCGACGCCTTCTTTTCCCGCTCCGGAATCCTTTACTCCGCCAAATGGGAAGTAAGCCGTGCCGTGTGAAGGGGCACCGTTTAACGTGACGTTCCCGACCTGTAAAGCCTTCATTATTCTCCATCCGTTGTAAAAATCATTAGTAAATACTGCAGAATCCAAACCGTATTTAGACTCGTTTGCTATCTTTATTGCTTCATCAACATCCTTTACCTTTATTACCGTTATGACCGGTCCAAAAGTTTCCTCGTTTGCAATCTCTGCCGTTAATGGCACATCCTCAAGTAAAGTTGGCTCGTAATATGAGTTGTTAAATTTGCCGCCCGCAGCACACTTGGCTCCTTTCTTAACCGCGTCTTTTACCATTAAGTCTATCCTTTCCGCTGCTTTTTTGTTTATTACCGGGCCCATGTTTATTTTATTGCCGTCAAGAGGGTTGCCGAATTTGTAATCATTCAAATGTTCTTCGATTTTTTTATAGAATTTGTCTGCTATCTGTTCCGGTACCAACACCCTGCTGATGGCATCGCACCTCTGCCCGGCCAGTTCAAACGAGCCCTTGACGCATTCCTTTGCCGCCAGATCCAAGTCCGCATCCTCAAGTATTATAGCGGTTCCCTTGCCTCCCAGTTCAAGGTGTATTTTCTTAAGGCCGGCTACCTCCGAGATATGTTTTCCAACCGTGGTGCTGCCCGTAAAACTTATCATGTTTATCCTGTTATTTTCTATGAGGTAATCTCCTGCCACGCTACCGCTGCCGGTTATTACCTGCAGTGTGCCGGCGGGTAATCCGATTTTTCTGAATATTTCAGCGCACATAAGCAGCGCCAACGGATCGGAGCTCGGCGGCTTTATTATTACCGAATTGCCGGACAATAAAGCGGGCAATATTTTTGCCATTGAAGTATACACGGGATAATTAAAAGGTGATATACCAAGAACCACTCCCAGCGGTTCCCTTATGACTAAAGCCATTTTTCTGGTAGTGTCGCTTGACCAGTCCCCGGGGATATACTCTCCCATTATTTTTCTTGAATCTTCCATGCTTAATCTGAGTCTTTCGATGGTCGCATTTATCTCGCCGTTTGCAGAATCATACGCTTTTCCTGACTCTCTCATCAGGACATTTACTATCTCTTCTCTGTGATTTTCTATCTCTTTCCTCACTTGGTTTATCAATTCAAGCCGGTCTATCGCAGACATATCCCTTATCTTGTGTTTATTCGCATCCGCAGAATTAACCGCCAGGTCAAGGTCCTCTTTGCTGACCGCTCCAACTTCAGCGATCTTGCTCTCGTCTATGCTGCTTATTAAATCGAATGTGTCCTTTGTCTTAACCCATTTCCCGTCTATAAAGACCTTAAATCTAGGGTATTCATTTAATTCATATATCTCAGAAAAATAGTCGCTTAATTTCAGTTTTTCCATATTACCTCCTCTTTATATTATATCTAAGTACACTAAATATTTAAGTATGTTTGAATAAAATTATTTACTGGTGCTTTAACCAATAAATTTGTAAAATAGTTATTCAGGTATTACTGATTATGCTAATTATTCTTAGGATACATTCAACTTTGAATTATTGCATTAGATTGCATTTTTCATGAACTGATCGATAAGGCTTTTATACTCGTTCAGGATTTCAGCGTATTCGCAGTATACTAAAATAGAGACATTTTTTACACCGATTATGTTCATCTTTTTATACCCATTATAAGCACTGTCTTCAAAGTCTATCTGTTTTATTTCTTTTTTATCAATTATGAACGCTTCTTTGTCATGGCTTAAGATAAGTTTTATATCGGCTTTATCCACATTTCCTTCCTTTTTCCGTATAAATGAGGAAAGCTGATCTTTGGGAGATGTGGAATCTATAGTTGCACCCGATGCAGGCCACATCCCGACCGGGGCGGTAACCGAAATCTTGTCCATGGTTTTATCAGTTCCGATTAATATGCAGTTCTCCAGGAAAACAACGTTCAAATTTTGTTTTCCATCTAGAGTAGCGTAGGGAATTATCCCAAGAATCTTTTCCAGTCTTTTTTCTTCCATATCATTAAATTGGGGCAGCTGGGATTTGAACCCAGGACCACCAGCGCCCTAGGCTGGTGTCATAACCAAGCTAGACCACTGCCCCATATCCATATAATACAGTATCATTTCTTGGAAATATCATATT
>JAJZXE010000002.1 GCA_021802505.1 Nanobdellota archaeon | reverse complement strand
AGTTACAAGAAATCTTGTAGAAATATAAGCCCCAGTAGTCTAGCGGCCTAGGATCTCAGCCTGTCTAAATTTCAGGAAACGTTGGGGACGCGGGTTCGAACCCCGCCTGGGGCGTTTTTTTATTTTTCAACGGGATAACTTTATATATTATTAGCGGGTTTCTTTAATAATGAATAATTATTCTATCGAAGCGGTCAATTTATCAAAAAATTACGGCGCTTTTTCTGCTCTGTCCAACATCAATCTGAAGATAGGGGGCAGCAAGTGCGTGGGTTTTTTGGGCCCGAACGGGGCGGGAAAGACGACCACGCTGAAGATATTCACGGATATGATTAAACCCTCGAGCGGACACGCCTTTATCAACGGTGTCGATGTCAACCATGAAAAGAAGAGGGCATTGCAGTCGGTGGGGGCATTGATTGAAACCCCCGAGATATATCCCTCTCTGACGGAAAGGGAAGCGCTCTCAATGATAGGCCAGATAAAAGGCATACCGAAGGAAAATCTGAACGAGAGCATAAAGAGAGTGGTGGAGAAAGTAAAGATGAGTGAGTGGCTGGATAAAAAGGTGGGAAAAATGTCCAAAGGAATGAAGCAGAGGATAGATATGGCGGCAGCCCTTCTCGGTGATCCGGACATTATTCTTTTAGACGAGCCTACGAGCGGATTAGATCCCAGAGGGATGAGCGAAGTGAGGGATATAATCAAGGAACTGAAGAAAGAAAACCATCTCATATTTATGAGCTCCCATCTGCTCAGTGAGGTGTCTGAGATATGCGATGAGGTTGCCATGATAAATCACGGTAAACTCCTTGTATACGGCAGGATATCCGACGTGGTCTCAAAGTTTTACGGCAAAAAAGACAACATTGTTGAGATTTCCTTCCTCTCTCCTTTAAGTAAATCTAGTGTGAATAAAATAAAGATGATCAACGGCGTTAAAAAGATAGAAAGCATTGACGGTCTGAGATTCACTATATTAGTGGAGGGCGATCAGAAAAAACAGGCCCAGGTGCTGTCCTCCCTGGTAAAACTGAAGCTGGGTCTTACCGGTTTTAAGTCTTCTTCGGGACTGGAAGAGGCGTATCTGAGCGTCTTTAAAGAGGTGGCATGATGAGAAAATTGGATCTCGGCGGAAAAAACGTGGTCCCTGGCGGCTTTAAACAGACCCTGACAATGGTCAAATATACCTCCCTGGATTACTTCAGATCCAGAAAGTTTTTCATACTTTTGATCATTGCCGTATTAGTAGGTGTGATCCTGACGTCGGTAGTAGGGTATTTCCGTCCCTCATCATTCTTAAGCTCACCGCTTTCTTTTTATTCCAGCTGGTGGGGAATGTCCGCCACGTTTATAATCATCCTTTCGGCCATCTTTTTCGGGGGGGATGCAATCTCCGGAGAGTTCCAGAACAAAACGGGCTACTTTATCGTCGGAAACCCGATCAGAAGAGCATCGATTTATACAGGAAAATTTCTGGCTGCCTTTTTGTTTTCACTGCTAATCCTTTTGGTTTTCACCGCTATAACCGTGGGAAACGGAATTTATTATTTCGGAACGGCCTGGCTGCCTTATCAGTTCGTTGAATCTCTGCTTCTATCCATTCTCTATATCGCGGCGGCAATGGGTCTTACCTTCTTCTTTAGCTCCCTGTTCAAAAGCAGTACCGTATCCATAATAGTCACGGTAATCCTGCTTCTTTTCGTCTTCTCGCTTTTACAGACTTTAATCGGAACCTTAGCGCACGTTCAGCCGTGGTTTATCCTTACCTACGGGGCACAGGTGATTTCAAACGTTCTTTTGAATCCATATCCTCCCGCCGTAGTTACTCTTCCCGTATCCCCACACCCTTCATTTTCAATAAGCGGCTACTATGTACGGTTGAACGAGGGCATCTTCATAATGCTGGGTTATTTCATAATATCCACCGTATCCGGGCTTATATTGTTCGAGAAGAAGGAATTTAATTAAAGGTATCCTTCATTGATCCGGCATAAAACTCCAGGTTTTCATATGATAAAGTATTTATATGATAATTAATCACTATATAAGAATAAATTATGGAGGTTAAAACATGGGATTGAAACAAAAGTTGTCCGCGATAATAAGCGGAGGAGCAGGAGTTGGTCTGTTGGGAGCGGGCGGATTCGAGGAAGAAAAAGCATTACCTTATACGAATGCTTATAACGCCTTATACGCAAGGGACTGGACTATAATAAAGAATGACTGGGAGAGCGCACCGGCTGGTTCTTTAATGAGAATCAAGTATCCAACAATAGCGTCGGTGCAGAACGCATTCAACCAGATATTTAACAAAGATTATGGCTATCTTCTCAGTAAGGCAGCACCTTACCAGAATGAAGCCGTGGTTATGTTTGGATTGGGAGCAGCAGCCATTGCGGCATCGGCATATCTGTTTTATAGGTCAAGGAAACAGAATACAGTGACCGGAAATAACGAAGCTAAAAAGGATTAATTTTTTATTTTACCTGCATTTTTTATGCAGGTTATTCTTTTGTTTTTATATTAAAGTTTTTATGCCGCAAATCCTTAGATATCATTATGTCTGAAAGAGTTAAAGGCGTCAGGGATTTTATCGGAAGGGAGGCTTTTCTCCGGCAGCAGGTGCTGGAAAACATCCGTAAGAGCTATGAATTGTTTGGTTTTGAACCCATCGAAACCCCTTCTTTTGAATATCTGTCACTTTTTACAAATAAAGCGGGCCCGGAGATAGAATCGCAGCTTTATTCCTTTGAGGATAAAAAAGGAGAAAAATTGGCCCTGCGGCCCGAACATACTATTTCGAAGTTAAGGGTAATCTCCGGAAATAAATCGCTTGTTTTCCCGCTGAAGGCATACAGCATAGGGAACGTCTGGAGGTATGAGGATACAAAGAAAGGAAGATGGCGGGAATTTATACAGGCGGATATAGACGTGTTCGGTTCTTCCAACATATTCTATGATTCTGAGATTATAGCATGCATAGACTTTGCCCTGAAAACGCTCGGAATAAAAGGCTATAAAATCAATGTAAGCAACAGAAAGATACTGACTTCGCTGATGGAAAATCTTCAGGTTAACGTAGAAGACATCGTGCAGGTTTTAAGGGAAATCGATAAAATCCACAAGGTGGGCTTGGACGAAGTTGTCAACCGCATAAGCAGTATAATCGGGAAGGAAAAGGCCGAGAAGATCCGGGAGTACTTAAACGGAAAGGACATAAGCACTTTCAACGGTACGGACGAATTAAATACGCTTATTGATGATTTAAAGAAGAGCTATGGCGTAGAGGGCGTTTATTTTGACAGGTCACTCGTCAGGGGCCAGGATTACTACGATGGTACAATATTCGAATTTGAATTTACGGGGGGAGAGATGAAAGGAGTGGTTCTGGCCGGCGGCGGAAGATACGACAAACTGAGTAAAAATTTCGATTCAAGCATGCCCATAGTCGGCGGGTCGATAGGTTTTGATGTTGTAACAGAAGCGCTTTTATCGGATTATAAAACCGATTTTTACAAGAGGTTCTGCGTAATAAACGTAGACGATTTCGAAAAAGCAAGAGAGATTACCGGTCAGCTAAGAAGAGCTGGCATCGTAACGGATTTTCTTTTGGATAAAAGCTCTCTTTCGAAGGGGCTTGATTACTGCAATTCAAAAAAGATAAAATATGCCGTCATAGTCGGAAAACGGGATCTGCAGGACGGGAAGATTACAGTGAGGGATCTCGAAGCCAAAAGAGAAATGAAGTTTGAAGTAAAAAATCTTGAGAAAGAGCTGTCGGAATTGATATAAGAGTTTTTCTTTCCAAAAGAACGGAAATGATATATTTAAATATTTGAAAATTTTATACAATAAAATGAAAAGCGGTGCCTTTGCCGATGCGTTTAGCGCTGTGCAGATCAGCTTGTGGCACTGCAGTTTTTCTTCATATACAATCAATACAAAGTGATTTGCCCAAATTAATTTCTGAGCTTTCGGATTTTGGTTTGGGCGCACATTAAAATAAAATTTTTGTTTGATTTCCAAATGGTTACTATTGAAATTTATCAAAAAAAGAAGGTGATTTATCGGGTATGAAAGGCAGAGAATATGTGAAGTTTGCGGCAAAATACAGTACAAAATTTATAAATTTTATCAATAATTTGAGTGGAAAGTTGGAATTTTTGGGGAAAAATGTATATAAAGGAGTGTTATTCTTATATATATTGGGGGTTTAATTATGGTAGGAAAAACTGCAGTTAAGCAAAAAATGAGTTTAGATGAATTCCTTGAATTCAGCAGGAACAAACCTGAAGTATTCTACAATGCACATCAGAGAGCATTGGCGGCAATAGAAGCATACGGCAAAAAAGACGGTAAGTGGCAATTTCTGGTTAAACAGGAAAATGACCAAAGAAACATAAAGACAAGATATGATTCCGGTGATTTCGCCGATGAGTTTGTGTCTTTTTTGAAGAGATCCGCGAGAAACAATGACATGAGGAATAAACTGACGGTGATTATATCTCCGCCAGGTGCGGGTAAGAGTGAATTTCTGAATACGCTGTCTGAAACTTTGAGGGTTTATTCCGAAACAGACCGTGGTGCACAGTATCTGTTTAAATTAGATTTAGATGAGCTTCCGAGCAACCCTGCACTGGATGATCTTTCCAGCGAGCAGAAGGAAAAGTTCATTTCGGATGTCAGGTACCAGCTCGGATTAAAGGGCAAGAGAAAACTTACCCTCGGTGAAAACATTCAGGATGAAATTTATCTTTTACAAAAGACACCCGGTAAGAGTAAGACAAGGATAGAAGAGATCCTCGAGAGAATGAACGGCGAGAAGACGGAGTACTGGCAGGTACCTTCTATCAATAAGAGGGGTGCTGTAAGTTCTACTCTTAATAAAATAAAGGGAACACTGTCAGATTCACTCGGCCAGTTTATAACAAAAGAAGGAAGGCCGGACCACGATCGCATACAGTCCATAATCGAAAAACTTGTTTATGTTGAAAAAGCCACCGATGAAGACGTGATAAACATGTCGGAACCGGTCGTAGCCGCGGATGACCAGCACCTGGATTACAAAGGAATCTTTGGAGGGAAGATGTTTTATAAAATACTGAATGAACTGGGCGGAGACAATTCCAACGTGCTAGGTTATGACTTCGGGATCATTGGCAGCCAGTCGGCACCGTCACCAAGGGGTAACATCATATACATAAGCGAGGTCCTTAAAGGCTCATCATCCTTTGCAAACTCTCTGTTGGATTTTGTACAGGATATGCGTACAAAAGTCTCGCCTTCCTTTAAGGAATCTTTTGACGCCATACTCATCGGAACCACCAATATGGACGATTACAAAAAGATCGCAGACAGCATAAAACCCTATCTTCTCCGTAGGTCTAATATCATCGTTTTCAGGTCCATGACGAGGATATCCGATGCAGAAACCGCATTGGAGGACATCTACGGACACGCTGCCAGGGAATTAGACATCCATTACCCGCCGCACTTTCTCAGGATGCTTGCAAGGATATGGGTCGAAGCGAGTATTTCCCATTACGAAAACATCTCACTCAAGGACAAAGCGGATATCTATAACGGGGTGTTCATCCCGGAGGTGAAAGTCTCGCTGGAAGACATACTCAGGGAGGCCACGCAAAAACCGATTTTGGAGCTGGAAGAAGGGGTGAAGCTTGGAATACCGTACGACGATATGATTAAATCGCCCTCTAAACTGCTTTCCTACGCCAATTTCGGCAGGAAGATGGCTATAGAAGCAGGATATCTTCCGAAGGAGGAAGCTGACAGCAAGCTGTGTTTGGGCACTATACTTGATAATTTAAACGGCACTAAATACATAGAGGATTTCCTTAACACGATGGAAGATCTGTCTCCGGAAACCAAGGCAAGGGTGCAGCCGAGGGAGAATGGGGAAGGAAACACGGTAGTGCAGGATGCATACAACGAAGTCAAAAAGATGATGAGAAACGACGTTTCGATGGTTGAATACGGCTCGGAAAAAGTACATGACTTAGTGAACAAATATGTGATAAACGTGTACTATGTAAATAAAACCGCCGGCGAAAAAGATAAAAAAGTACGCGTACCTATGTTCGGCACGGTGCAGCCGATCGACTACGATTTTGTAAGCGATCTTGAAAAAAGAGCCAACCTAAGGAGTGATGTGATCCGCGAAAGCATATACAGCATAATAAACGATGCTTCCATAACCAACAACAAGAAAAGTGTCGATGACCTTGTGAAGATGCTTACTCCTGTTGTTATAGACAGATATCCTGAACTTGTGAATGCGGTAGTCGACAAGATAAGCTCTTCAGTTGCCGGTACCGCGACCGAATTAGACCAGGAAAAGATCATAAGCAAATTAGTCGGCGTTGGTTACTGCAATCAATGCGCCAGAGTCGCTTATAACCTGTTTATTAACAAGTGAAGTTTTCATTTATGGACAGATCTGGTCTTGAAAGGCTTGTAGAGAAGGAGGAAGAAACGACTACCGACAGGGTACGCAGGAGTATCCTTGCCAGCGAACAGCAGTTTGATGGCATATACGGCATAAGGGACGTCAAGGAAAACCTGATGGACGCTCTTGAGAGGGCATCATTCATATCAAAGCAGGGGTACATCCCCATAATCCTGCTTATCGGTCCGAGCGGGAGCGGGAAGACCGAAATAATAAACAGCATGATCCGCTCCTACAAAAATTACACGAAAACGGACAGGATGTTTACGCTGAACATCAACGGCGTTAAATGTCCTTACAACGAAAATCCCTACAACTTATACAGGTCGATCCTTCCGGTGTCCATTCCCGACGGCGCCGGCAAAGCAATTTTAAATAAAAAGAGGCCGGAGATATGTTACACCTGTGAGCAGAACCTGGAAAAGTCAAACGGCAAGGAGATAAAGCTTGACGGGATATTTCCGCAGTCCTCCATAACAGAATTCGGGGATAATGTGCTTTCATTGAATTTTATAAATGTAATAAAAAATTCAAATCGTTCGATCCTTACGATAAGCGCGGATAAGAGTAGGTTTGAGAACATCAACCCCAAAGTATTCCAGTTTATGAACAATATATATGATAATAATTTGTCGGATATGGCAGGGAACAGGATACCGCTGGACAGCCTTATAATAATGCACAGCAACGAATCATTCATGGAATTACCGGATGAAGCCAAGAGGGAGTCGCGGCCGTTGCTTGAGAGAATAATAAGAGTAAACGTGCGGCGTAACTTATCCTACTCTGCGGAAGAAAAAATGGCGCAGGAATTAAATATACCTGTATTGAAGACTATACCGCATGCTCTGGGGTATATGGCAAAGTTTAATGTGCTTTCCAGGGTCGATTTAAGCGGAACAGGGTCCGAGACGGATGAATTGGAAAATATACTTGAACTTCTTGATTACTATGACTCTTCCAGGCTGGGAGAGCTTGAAAGGAATATGACCCGGTCCATGTCCAATTTTCTCAGCAAACTACTGCCGGATTACGGGTATTACATCTCGGATAAGGATAAGGTAGAAAACAGATACCTGAAGGATGCCGCAAAGAGTCTGATAGTTTATGGTAATGAATACAAGAGCGGATGGACCACAGGGGTATCTCCGAGGTCCATAACCGACATATTAGATTTTAATTATTCATCGAACAAAGCCAAGGACTACATCTCATTTTCGGACATAGCAAGATACATAAATAATAATCTGGACAGGCTAAATGAGGATAAGGCGGATGATATAAAGAATTACATAGACAAACTGGTAGTGGACAATGTAGGCTCTGACGTAGGATATGCCATACTCTCCTTTTATTACGGTGAGCACTTCAAAGACTATACAAATGCCATAACCGCTTACTCTAATCTGTTGATCAACAACAAGCAGGACGAAGAATTTAAGGATCAGAATGGATATCTCTCCGAAGCATCGAGGTATTTTGACGTTGAGGGATTAAAGAACGAGATAAATCACTTTAAATTCAGGAAAATGCCGCTAGGAGTGGTAAATTACTCCCCGACGTTTGAGAGTCTGTTCGGCTTTTTGATTTCTACCGGCAAAGAGTTCATAAAAAAGGAAAGCAAGTTTAAATCGTTCATTGGGGAATCCGGCAAGGAAGTCGAAAAAAATTCCGAACTTTATCCGTACATAGCAGGTTTTCTAAAGTCAAGATTTGGTTATTTTGACGAAGCGGTCGAAGAGGCGTTTAAGATATACAAGGAGGGAACAATATTCTATGACGAATGAACTGGGAGATGCGGAAGACAAGTACAGAAGAAAAATAGACGAGGAAGACGACCTCATCCTGACTTCTATGGATATAGTTGATATAAACGATGGCAGGACCGTGATAAAGAGCATACCAATCAAGATAAACCCGAGGATATCCTACAGTGGTCTTGGAGGACAGGGAAACGGCGACGGGGATAATGATGGTGAGGGTGATGAGGACGGAGACGGAGATTCATCAAATGGTTCCGGCGGGAACAAAGGTTCTGTCAAAGTCGGAGTTGATAAGCGCAGGCTTAGGCAGATGATGGAAAATTGGGGATTAAATTTCAGTAAACCCGGAAAGAAGAACAAGAAATTATACAGACTTCTTACCTCAGAAAACGGGATAGATGAAAACCAGGAAAAGACACTGGATGCCATGCTGGACAGGCACATGGCCACGGGGTATTTTGCCAAGCACGGTTTTACCGTCGATGTAAGGGATGAGGACATACGATACAATTTTATTGAGGAGAAACTTCTTCCGAATCTGTCTGCCACCTTTGTAATATTAAGAGATGTCAGCGGGTCAATGGATTCTTACAGCGAGTTTTCATCGACTATCTCCGGGCTGATAGAATTCTGGCTGAGGCAGAAATATGAGGATATGGTGAAGATAAGATATGTCGCGCACACGGACACCGCTTTTGAGTTTAATCCGAAGAAAAGGAATGATTTCTTCAGGTTAACTTCCGGAGGAGGCACCGAGTTCAGGCCGGCCTATGAACTTGTCTCGAATATGCTGGAAGGGAAACCTTATGAATCGCAGAACCCATACAGGGAGGCAATTGATTACTCATCAGAGGATGTTTTTGTCCTTCATATAACCGACGGGGAAAACGGGGATAACGATGAAAATCTTAAGGCTGTTTTGAAGAGACTGTTTCCCAAATTAACGAAGGTGTTCTATCTGCAAGTCGGTGACACGGGTGAAGGCAGTGCTCTCGGTTATGGCATGTCAACCTATTCTGATAACTTCTATAAAATGATAACGTCGGTGGAAAAGGATAAGGTAAGCGCCGTTAAATCTGGCAATGACGCGTCATATGGCAACGTAAAAAAAGTATTGGACAAGCTGCTTAATTAACATGGAAAAGGGATCTCTGGAAAAGCTTTTGGTGAACGGAGAAGAGATAAAAGTCCTGGCTACAAGAGGCTCGATAATCGACGAAAGGTATACGGAAGAGGCAAGAAAGATAGCCGGTTTCATGATAAATAACCTGGGCTTGTCATTTGGGAACGTAGAATTTAAGATACTGGATAACGATGAATTCGCGGAGAAAGTCACATTATATGGCAATCCGTTGCCCTCATGGGAAGCCGGACAGGAAAAACTGGTGCAGGAAGATTCGATGAAGTACCGGCAAGGTGTTTTATATGAAATGGTTGGCCACAGGTTTTACATACCGCTAAATCAAAAAGAAGAGTTCACCGCTGTTTATATCAATAAAAACAATACCTATGATGAGGTAATAAGCGTAATGGCCCATGTTTACGGCCATCTGCACATGGATTACAATAACAGACTATCAAGGAGCATAGATGCAAACTCGAACAAACACGCACATTACCGCGAAAGATACCGGGAGATGGAAAGGGTCTTGGGCGTAAAGACCGTGGAGAAACTCTATGATTATGCGCAGACACTTGGCGGGCTTATAGATCTGTTCCCGGATTTTCATAGCCAAAATAAAAAGGATTATTATGCGACTGATAATTCATTTCCGCAGGAGAATATCTATGATGTATACAGATTTACCATTGATAACCTGAAGCTAAACGGCTGGGAGAAGGAGCTGCTGGAACAGATGCATGACATAAATCAGCTCATGAAAGGGGCAAGAATAAAGATTATGCATGAGGGGTTCGCCACATTTGTACAGGACAAGTACATAGAAGAGGTTGCTAAGACCGATGTGGGCACCGCCTGGAAAATGAGAAACTTTTTATTGGGGATAGCAGACGTGCTCTCCCCCGCGCAGATGCCATATTACCTCGGCTTCAGGCTGTTCAAGACCATAGAAAAAAGGTGGAATGAGGGCAGGCACGGTCCTGTTTACAATATGCTTTCGGATAATGAAAAACGTTCATATCACACTGATGAAGGCAGGGGTCTTGACGAAATACTCAACATAACTAAGTCTTATACCGACTGGGAGTTCATATTCTCCTATGCCGACTTAGACTTCTTTAAAGACCTTGCGAGGGAGATACAGGAAAAAAGGAACATAATGATAGAGCAGATGTATGGCAGTACGTACCCGGATTATATTATAAAGAGGATAGAAGCGGCATCCAACGCGGGCCTTGATCCTGATCTGCTCAGGTTTCAGCTCCTTTTGGAGACCGAAAACTATGGACCTACAGTGTATATACCCGAAGGAAGTTTCAAGGGAGACAAGCTTTATCTAAGGCAGGATCTCAGCTTTATAACGAGGTATGCGAGCGCAATCAAAACCGAGGAAGAAAAGGAAGAATTCGACAGTGAGGTATATCAGATGTTCAGTCTGGATAACAGATACACCGTAAAATCCCTCCATAGGATTTCAAAGCTTTGGGGCATACCCGTTATCCTGGAGACTATGAATTCAGGAGGTAAGCCGCTTACACTGACCAGTGACGGCGGAAAATTATACAGATCGGAGAAAGGCAACGGGCCAAAGTTCAGTGATTGATTTTAATATAATAAGGATTATTAAATCTGATGGATAACTCTGATTTCATTGACAGGGCCAGGCATAAAATAAAGCAGGGTCTGTCCGACGACGACCTGATAAAAAGACTGCTTTCCTTTTCGGATTCCCTTGAAAAAGGCGAGAACACCATATTTGAGCAGCTGCATGATCTTTATTTTCTATACTACCCTGAAGCGGCGAGTCTGCTTGCGGAGCGGGATAAATTCATAGACGCGTTAAAAGAAGCCTGCGATAGAAACAGCGTGAGCGGAAAAACCGGCGTCCGCGGCGACAGCATGGGCTATGATTTGGAGGACAGCGAGATACAATTGCTGTCAATGTCAGTAAATGAAATAAATAACATATCAGATTTAAAGAAGCTCGTTGATGAAAGACTCCGGGAAATAATGAGGGCCAAATACCCGAACACAACCGCGGTACTCGGCCCGGAATTGGCGGCCGAGATGCTGTCCTTGTCAGGGGGTTCTCATTCCCTAATCAACATGCCATCCTCCAAGATACAGGTGATAGGGGCGGAAAAGGCGATGTTTGCCGCCAGAAAAAGGAAGCTGACGCCAAAATACGGGATAATCTATAATCATGCGGTAACAATGTCTGTGCCGGACAGACTGAAGGGGAAGGCTGCAAAGATAATAGCGGCTTATGCATCGCTCGCGGTAAAAACCGATGTTTTGTCAAGGCAGGATAAAAGCGGTGAAATACTTGAGAAAATGTCAAAGGCTATCGACAAGATGAGGAAGAAGAATGGAAATTAAGAGAGTAATTGACGGGGTGTACTGGCTTAACGGTAAGAGAAGAACGCTGGTTACCAAGAGTGCCTACAGTGACAAGCCAGTCTATGGCGAGAAGATATTCAAATATGAAGGGAAAATCTACAGGGAGTGGGTACCTTACCGCAGCAAGTTTGCCGCCGCGTTCTACAGGGGATTGAATGGCGTTGATATCAGGGATTCCTATAAAGTTCTTTACCTGGGCGCGTCGTCCGGTACCACCGTTTCCCATGTCTCGGATATTGTCGGAGTAAACGGACAGATTTATGCGGTGGAGATAGCTGAGGAGATGGCGGTAAGCCTCGTTTTGCTCTCCGAGGAAAGAAAAAATATATTTCCGATAGTCGACGACGCAAGAAAACCCGAGAATTACTCCTCTATTGTGCCAAAATGCGATATTCTTTACCAGGATGTTGCCCAGAGGGACCAGACCGGCATCTTTATAAAAAATTCGGATATTTTCCTTAAAAGCGGTAAAATAGGGATGTTCGCCATAAAGACGAGGAGCATAGACGTTTCTTTGGAGCCGCGGGAAGTCATAAGAAACGAAACGCAAAAATTAAAGTCGAAATTCGACGTTATAAAAAGCATAGATCTCTACCCGTATCAGAAAGATCATTCTCTTCTTATATTGAGAAAAAAATAAAATAAGATTTATAACTGATGTTTTTGTAAATATACTGTGGAACAGTCGGCCTTGATAGACAGGATAGAAAAGGTTAAGTCAAAGATAGCTGAATTCGAAAAAGAGCTTAACATAACTGCGATGGATCTGGATAAGATAACTATTGGAGGGGAAAGCAGCCTGATAAAGCAGATTTCCGACTATAAAAAAAGGATAGATAATATCGAGAGTGATCTCGCAAAGAACAGCGTCCAGGATTATAAAAGCATGACGGTTTCGAATCAAAAAATTCAGGCTTATCCCAATGAAACCGTGAGTAATCCCAATCCTTACGAGATGGATTTAAAGATAAATCGGGAGTTGCCATCCAAAAAAGCGGGGATAAGCGCCGGGCTGACTGAAAAAGAGCGGATTAAAAGCGATGTTGACAGCGGCGTAAAAGAAACGATTGATAATGTAAAAGCGAGGGCAGAGGAAGTCGAAAACATTAATAACCTGCTGGATAGGCTTAAGAAGAATATTGCTACAGTGAAAAACACGGTGCAGCCGGAACAAACCAGAGAAAACAAAGCTGATGCAAAACAGGTTAACGTTGATAACACCGGTAGCAGACCGGAGGTAAAGCAGTTTGCATACCAGCAAACTGAAATCAAAAGACCGGAGGTGCAGAGAACGGATAAACCGAAGTATGCAAGCGATGTTGTATCCGCTCCCGAGGTAAAAATCACCGAAAACGACCTGCATTCAATGTCAGAACTCATATCCAAGCTTGATGAACTTTTAAGATCAAACAGGGAGATAGCCGATAAGTTAAACGGGCTTTTGAAGCTGCAGGACGTGCGCAGCAGTAACAGCAGCAGGAGCAGTGAACTCATAAAAAGACTCGCGGTTCTGGGTGCAAATAGCGGTTTGAAGTAAATTTAAATACGTTTGATTTTTTACTCATTATATGGTGCAAATGTCCAAGACTGTTTTTATAATAGTGGATGGGATGGCCGATTTACCCATCAAAAGGCTGAATGGCAAGACGCCTCTGGAATATGCGCTAAAAAGCAACCTTTATAAATTTCTTAAGCATTCGGAATTTGCATATCCGAATGTTCTCGGCAAGCTCGCCCCACAGAGCGATGCGGGAGTCATGGCAGACCTCGGCTATGACCCGTTTAAATATTCCACGGGAAGAGGCTGGTTTGAATGCCTTGGACTGGATATGCAGCCGCAGAACGGACAATTAAGCGTGCGTGTGAATTTCGGTTCTGTATCCGATGGAAAACTTAAAGACGTAAGGGTCTACATGTCAAAGGAGGAAATAGAATCGCTTTCTGAAGAAATACGGAAAAAAGTGAAGGTCTCCGCGGAATTTGATTTTAAGGCGGGAGAAGGCTACAGAGCCGGGCTGGTTTTCCGCTCCGGCAAAAAGGATTTTTCTCCATTCGTATCAAATAATGAACCTGGCTACACCGCAAAGTTCTTTAAAGGCGGCGTCAAACTGAGTTTTGCGACCGGAATAAAGAACACAAAGATAAACAAGATAAAGGCGGTTAGGAAAGAAGCGGAATACACAGCTTCTATTTTAAATGACTTTATAAAAAAATCCGCAATGGTGATTAAAAATTCGAAAGTTTACAGGGAAAGAAGGAAAAAAAGACTGGAATTGCCAAATTATATCTTCTTGCGGGATGCGTCGAACAGAGACCCAAATCTGGAGGACATAAACCGGAAATACGGTAAAAGGTGGGCTGCGGTGGTAGGCATGCCGCTTGAAAAAGGCATAGCAAAATCGGCGGGAATGTCATTGATTAACGTACACGAAAGAAATGATCTAAAGGAAGACTTTAACGAGAAAGCGGATTACGTTGAAAAAGCCCTTTCGAAATTTGATGCGGTTTATTTACACATAAAACAAACAGATTCTGTTTCTCATCTTGGTAAGTTTCTTGACAAGTATGCCATAATAGAAGCAATAGACAAGATAATAATCTCCAGGCTGTCAAAAATCATGGATCTAAGCAAAGACACGCTTGTTCTGACCTGCGACCACGCAACATCCAGCGAACTTAAACGCCATATAAATTCGAATATCCCGGTACTCATATCAAACGGCAGGTTCGGATTTCACAGCAATTTTGGAGAAGCGGAGTGCTCAAAAGACCATACAAAAGAGATAAAGAAAGCGGTCGATATAATGCCTTTTGTCATGAAGATATGAACGGCACCTGCAGTAAAAGTTATTATTAATGCTAATCCGTTATTATCCTATGATATCAAACAAAGATCTAGCCGAAAAGCTGAATGATATCGCAGACATTCTTGAAATAATGGGTATAAAGTGGGAGCCCAGAGCGTATAGGACCGCAGCCCTGACGATTTCCGGCCTTTCCGACGACATATCTACTATTTATAAGCAGGGCCGGCTGCTTGAATTGGGAGGTGTGGGCAAATCAATCGCCAATTCGATAAAGGAATATGTTGAGACGGGAAAGATAAAAAAATATGAGGAGCTTAAAAAGAAGTACCCTATAGACTTTGAGAACTTCAGAAAAATACGGGGGCTTGGCCCCAAAAGAGTTTACGCCCTGTATAAAAATCTCGGCGTTAAGAACGTTTCTGACCTTAAAAAATCCATAGCGGAAGACAAAATAAAGAATCTGGAGGGATTCGGGGAGAAGAGCCAGAATGAACTGGGTAAAAGCATAGAATCCTTTCTCAGTATAAAAAGCGACAGGCTCCTTCTCGGCTATGCAATAGACTATGCAGATTCGATCGTTAAAAAACTCGTCAAAAGCGGCCTGTTTGAAAGGGTGGAGCTAGCGGGGTCAATGCGCAGGATGAAGGAAACGATAGGGGATATAGACATACTCGTGATTTCGGATAAGCAGGAAGGCATGGACTTCTTTTCAAAACTGGATGAAGTAAAAGCGGTGATAGTCAAAGGGCCGACTAAGACCACCGTTGAATTGGGTATAGGTACGACGTGCGATATACGAATACTGCCAAAGGAGTCATTCGGCGCCGCGATGCAGTATTTTACCGGCAATAAGGACCATAATGTAAAGATACGAAAGATCGCTATCTCAAAGGGATTAAAGCTCAACGAGTACGGTCTGTTTAAGGGAAAACAGGCGGTCTCGGGCGGAAATGAGGAAGAGATATACAATAAACTCGGGATGGACTGGATGCCGCCGGAACTCAGGGAGAACACCGGTGAAGTAGAAGCGGCACAGCAGCATCGTCTTCCGAAACTTGTTGAATATCCTCAGGTAATAGGGGACATGCACGTTCACACTAAAGACAGTGACGGTATGAATTCCCTGGAGGAGATGGCAGCCGCAGCCGAAAACCGCGGATTAAAATACCTCGCCCTTACAAATCACAGCAAAAGCCTGCCGATTGCGCACGGTCTCGATGAAAAAAGGTTTTCAGAGCTGAACAAAAAAATCGATTCATTCAATGAAAAAAGCGGCATAAAAATATTGAAGGGGGTAGAACTTGAGATACTGAAGGACGGGTCTCTGGATCTTAATAATGATTCTTTACACGGTTTAGATTTTGTGATAGGGGCGGTGCATCAGAATCTTAAAATGAACGGCAAAGATCTTACGGATAGGCTGATAAGGGCAATAAACAGCGGAAAGATAAACACTGTGGCACACCCCACCGACAGGATAATCGGTCAGAGGGAAGAATTAAAACTGGATTTTGACAGGGTTATGGAGGCCTGCAAAAGAAATGAAGTAATGCTTGAAATAGACGGTTATCCGGAAAGATCCGATCTGCCGTTTGATCTGGTCAGGAAAGCAAAGGGCTACGGGATAAATTTCTCGTTGGGCAGCGATTCCCACAGGACAGAACACCTGCGTTTTTTGTCGCTTGCAACGGCTATCGCAAGAAGGGGCTGGCTTGAAAAAGGTGAGGTAATAAATACTTTAAGTTATAGGGAAGTATTAAAACTAAAGAGATAATTAATAAATCCTATCAAATGTTGTTAAATATATGGTTGAGAAGGTTAAAAGCGGTATAAACGGTTTCGATGCGATAGTGAACGGCGGATTCGTCAAAAACAGCGTGGTTACAGTTTATGGCTCTCCCGGCGCGGGAAAAAGTATATTCTGCACCGAATTTTTAAGGGAAGGGTTAAGGAACAACGAAAAAGTATTCTATATAAGCATGGAGCAGGACATAGACTCGTTTTTGGAGCAGTGCGATTCGTTCGGTTTCACCGAGTTCAAAGAGAATCTGAACTCCAATTTTATTTTTACCAGGATGAGCGGCCACGATTTCAAGAACTTTCTTTCGATAGAACTGCCGAAGATCCTGGAAACAAGGAAAGAGAAACACGCGAGGATAGTGATAGATCCGCTTACCCCTTTGTTATGGGAGATAAAGGATCCGTCACTGCAGAGAAATGTACTTACAGAAACGTTTAACATGCTTAGGAAATTTGGTACAGCATTAGTTACAATAGAAAGATACGGCGATATAAACAGAATGGAGCTTTCGGAAGATATAGCCATACCGATTTATCTGTCGGACATGGTCATACTGCTTTCGATGGTCTTTAACCAGAACTTTTATCAAAAGGCGATTGCAATAGTGAAGATGCGGTTTTCATCACACAGCACAGGCATGCATCCTTTCGACATAGGAAACGGTGGCATAAGCATATTCCAGGACCAGCCGGTATTCTAATCGATTTCCACATAAACCGGCACATGGTCGGAGCCTAATTGATTTTTCAGTATTCCCGCGGATCTGACTCTTTTTTTCAGTTCGTTCGATACAAAAAAATAATCTATCCTCCAGCCGATGTTGTTTTCTCTCGCACTTTTGTACAGGTAAGTCCACCATGTATAATTTCCTTTGTCTTTATTGAACATCCTGAACGTGTCAACATACCCTTTTTCAATCATCAAATCTACAAATCCTCTTTCCTCTCCGGTAAAACCGGCGTTTCCCTCGTTTTCCCTCGGTCTTGCTATATCCAAGGCAGTGTGCGCGACGTTGAAATCTCCCCCTATTATAATTGGCTTGATTTTTCTTAGTTTTTCCATAAATTCAAGAATCCGCCGGTTAAATTCAATTTTATAACTTAACCTGCTCAAATCCCTTCTTGAATTGGGAAAGTAACTGTTTATCAGGAAATAATCCCTGAACTCCAGTGTTATCACTCTGCCTTCCTTATCAAATTTTTCATTGTCTATACCGTATATTACTTTTATGGGTTTGTCTCTGCACAGTGTCGCCACTCCGCTGTAGCCTTTTTTATCCTTAGAGGGCATTAAATATGCAGTATATCCTTTCTTTTCCAGTTCATTGTCTATCTTTTCGGCCTTTATTTCCTGCAATAGAACCGCAGCATACAATTTAGGGTCTAGAATGCTCTGTATAGCTCCCTTTCTCGCAACGCTTCGTAACCCGTTCACGTTCCACGACAGTATTCTCATATAATTAGATATTGTACTTCATAAAATATTAACTACTGCTTGTGTTTTGTCTAAAATCTATTATTTTGTATTTTTATGGATTCAGGCAGAATAAGATAACCCGGTTATTTTAGATTGTTTCAAAAGTAATGGACAGATATTCCTGTATAAAATCAAATATTTTTATACGCCGGCACCATATAAACCATATATATGTCAAATTCTTTACTTTTTAAGTAGTGTGACGGAATATGACTCACAGTAATAATAACACTAAACGTTTAGTTCACAGTAATAAAGAAAAAAGGAGCTTTAAGCCGCATCTTACGGCCTTTTTTATTCTTTTAATCATACTTGTAGTAATCCTTTTTTACCTCGCAGTATCTACAAATATACTTGGCGCTTCAATCACAAAGCTGCTTTCACGGCCGGTAATCTCGCATATAAATACAACAAACCTTACCATAAACAAGACAAACGTGACTATCCCGCCGCCTGCGGTTTACAGCGCTACTTTTAAGGAGTCAGGCCTGCCGACTGGCATTCTATGGCATGTTTCCTACGATTCAAATAAGTTTTACTCCAATACGAATACCGACTTTGTCACCTCGGACAGCAGATCAATAAGTTTCCAGATAAATAATGTATCTGTGAACGGTTGCGTTTTTATTCCGAGCGAGTTCGGCGGCATTGTCCGGGCAGGTAATACCGTAGAAATTTTCTTCAAGTCTGAGTGTACTACTTATTTTAACGAGCAGTATCTTCCTGCGGATGAGAATTGGAGCGTTACCTACGGCGGTGTTACAAAGTATTCCGTAAACAACAGTTTAAAGTTTACCGGAAGTTATGGAGTTTTCACATTTCGTGTAAGCAATGTATCCGATCACGCTTGTAAGTCCAGCCCGTTCCCAGCGGGCGGTTCGCTGCAAGCCGGCACAAACAAAACGATATTTTTCATAACTCCCTGCACTGTTAAGACGAATAAGGTGGTATTCCTGGAAAATGGTCTGCCGACCGGTATTGAGTGGAACGTTTCATACGATAACATGGATAATGCGTCCGCTTCCGGCAGTATCTCTTTTATACCATCTCCGGCAAACTTCACTTCCAATTTTACCGTGAGCAAAGTATCGCTTGGTAACTGTCTTTTTACTCCCGACCCCGCAGCAGGCTCTGCGGCTCCCGGAAGCATAATCCCGATAAATTTTTCCTCTTCTTGTCTTACTGGATTTTACGAGGAGGGATTGCCGGTAAACGAAACATGGCAGGTAAATTACGATTCGTCTTCCTTGTATAATAAGTCCCCTGACAATATTTCCTTCTTCGTTGGTTTAGGCAGTTTTCCATTCTCCGTAAATAATGTCGTGGTAAACAATTGTACATACTATCCTTCTTCAAATGCATCATCCCCGCTGTCATCAGGGTCCAGAATCACAGTGGTGTTTACCCCTGCATGTATATCTACTTTTCATGAGAGAGGATTACCGGCAGGACTTGAGTGGTCCGTCGCTTATGACGGTATAATATTAAATTCAGCGTCTTCTTCTATAACCTTCAGTACTGCTCCGGGAAATTTCTCCTTTAATGTCTTCAATTCTACGCGCGGCGGCTGTATCTATTCCCCTGCGCCTTCATCTGGTAATCTGTCTGCCAGTGCAACGGCTACGATTGCCTTTTCCAAGGTCTGTCACACCGATTTTGCGTCATCCGGTCTGCCGCAGGGTATCTCATGGGAGGTGGAGTATGACAACCAGACGAGAGACGGTTCGTATAATTCTACGATAGAATTTCCCTACTATCCGAATACGGTTTTTAGCTATAACGTTTCCACGATAATAATAGGCAACTGTACTTACACACCTTATCCGGCGAACGGCAGCATAACTGCGGGGGCACTGCAGAACATCCAT
The DNA here is from genome assembly GCA_021802505.1 of Nanobdellota archaeon. Classification (GTDB taxonomy): domain Archaea; phylum Nanobdellota; class Nanobdellia; order Parvarchaeales; family Parvarchaeaceae; genus Parvarchaeum. The sequence continues at coordinate 72,715 of JAJZXE010000002.1, read as the reverse complement.
TTCTCTGGCGCATGCAGCACAGAATTCTTTGAAAGCGGTCTTCCTTCCAATGACAACTGGTCCGTTACTTATGACGGCAAAACCAGATCAACACTTTCAAATACGATGTTTTTCCACACTGTAAACGGTTCCTATTCTTTCAATGCTTCGTCGGTCTTATCCGGCGGCGGCTGTTATTACGTCCCTTCGCCGTCATCAGGCAGTGCAGCGGCCGGCGGGAACGAGTCGATATTGTACGTGAATGAGTGCGTCACTGCTTTTATAGATCCAGGTCTGCCGCAGGGCGCCAACTGGTCTGTTACATACAACGGGATAAAGAAAAACTCTGTTACGCAGAATATCTCATTCCTGATGCAGCCTGGAAAGTATTACTATCAGATATCTACCGCGGATTATAAGAACTGCTTCTATGAACCGAATGTGACTTCCGGTTCTATACTGGTTGGACATCCGGTGCACGTATCCTTCAGTCTGACGTCATGCGATACAATCTTTACGGAAAAAGATCTGCCGGCAGGGGCGTCATGGCAGGCCGCCTTAAACGGCAGTACCACAGACTCGCAGTCAAATAAAATACAATTCACCTCCGTCCCAGGCAGCTATTCTTTTTCAGTGCCGAAACTTTCCATCGGAAACTGTGTTTTCTCCCCGGAAAACGGTTCGGGAGCGGTGCAGGCGGGTGCAAATGTATCGGAAAATTTCAGTAGCTCCTGCATTACTGCCTTTAAAGAGAGCGGTCTTCCTTCTTCAATGGATTGGACTGCATACTTTGCCGGTCAGAATAAAAGTTCCTCCTCTAATTCTATTTCTTTTACGTCTCTTTACGGCAATTATTCCTACAGCGTTGCAGAGGTTCCGGCAGGGGGTACGTGTCATTATTATCCGCAGCCCCTTTCAGGAAATGACACCGCAGGAGTTACGGTGAACCTGAATTTCATAAAGGAATGCACAACGACTTTTGTGGAAAACGGTCTTTATTCCGGTACTCTATGGTCGGTGACATACAATGGGGCAACGGTTTCCTCCAATTCCAATAAGCTGAGCATACTTCAGATTCCCGGTAATTATTCCTTTAAACTGTACAATGAACACGGGCATAACTGCAATTTCGCCCCCCTGACTAAAAGCAGAAACACAACTTCCGGCTCGTCCGTAAATGTTTCCTTCACACCTACCACATGTACAACATATCTTACGGAGAGGGGTCTGCCAGAAAACCAGGATTGGAACGCCACTTTCAATTATACCAATTCTTCAGGTACAAACGAGACCAGTTTCGTTACAAACGCCGGCAATTTTTCTCTTGCCGTGCCTGCAGTGAATGTAAGCAATTGTATATTTTCCACTTCTTATCCATCCGTTGTAAAGGCCGGCAGTTCCATCGGCTTGCACTTCTCGGCTACGTGCTATTCCAATATATCTGAAAAAGGCCTTCCTGGGACGAAATGGTACTTCGATCTGAAACCCTATCTGGTAAATGGTAATTATGTGTATCAGGGCAATAATTTGTCTACGAACTCATCGCACGTCGAATGGATTTCACAGAACGAGTCAAGGTCGTTCAGCGTCCCCGGCATACCTATAACCTCTTCATGTTCTTTTGTACCGGCCCCTTCTTCCGGGGGAATAGCGGCCGGGCAGAACCTAAAGATAACGTTCTCGGATGACTGTATTACCACATTCAGGGAGAGCGGTCTTCCCTCCGGTGCATTATGGACAGTAAAATATAATGGCTTGAACGGAACTTCATCATCAAATATACTTACGTTCACTGCTCTCAACGGACAATATAACTTTTCATCCTACAATGTTTTTTCCAACGGCTGTAATTATGTTCCGAATATGACACGTGGTACTGTAGGATCGGGCTCGTCTTTGACGATAGAGTTTGCTCCGGATTACTGCATTACGACTTTCAAGGAAAACAATCTTCCGCAGAGTTATCCGTGGAACGTTACATACAACGGCAGTTTCAGCAAATCAACATCAAATTCGATAAGCTTCAATACTTCCTTTTCCCCCTCCTCCTTCAGTTATTTAATCCTTCCAAAAAATATCTCTGTAAGCGGCTGTAACATTAATCTTACAAGCAACAGCGGACTGGCGAAGATAGGCAGTACGGTTAATATAGTCTATAATAATTTCTGCGCCACCTATTTCAACGAGACAGGTCTTCCTTCGTCTACAAAATGGAGCGTTGACTTCAACGGCATCACAAACAGTTCATCAGGCAGCAAAATAATAATACTGGCTTCTCCCGGCAGTCATACCTACTATCCTTCCATAGTCAGCGTCGGCAGCGGCTGCTATTACCAGCCGGATACTACCAAGGGTTCGCTTTCTGCAGGAAGTTCCGTAGCCATCTCCTACACTTTGGAATGCAACACTACATTCATGCAGCAGTCTCTTCCTTCAGGTGCATTGTGGAATATAACCTATAACGGCGTTACAAAGAAGTCATCAAATCAGAACATAACCTTTGTGACTTCTAACAGCAGTTATTCCTTCTCTTCATACTCCTCCATATATTCCGGCTGCAGCTATCTCCCATCGCCGCCATCCGGCACCCTGAAAGCAGGGTCTTCCGAGGCCATAACTTTTACAGAAAACACCTGCAACACCACTTTTATTGAGAGCGGTCTTCCTTCTGGGACGAAATGGAATCTTACTTATGACGGGATACAATTGTCTACTTCTTCACGGAATGTTTCCGTGGTTACTCCGGCAGGGATATTTAAGCTGTCCGTTGCAAACGTAAAAATAGGCGGTTGTACGTATTATAGTTCCCCAAGCAGTGGCAGTACAGTGACGGGGTCGTTGCAGAAGATCCATTTTTCCGCAAAGTGTTATACTACATTCAATGAAACCGGTTTGCCGTTGAATACGACCTGGAGTATAACCTACAATGGAATTGCCACGTCTTCTAATACAAATTCGATAAAAGTTCCATCGCTAAACGGCACGTACGTCTTCTCCGCATCCTATGTCGGGAATTCCACATGTTATTACCAGCCTTCTCCTTCTTCGGGCGGTTTGGCAGCCGGCTCTTCCAAGATAATAAATTATTCTGGCGGCTGCACTACCAACTTCATAGAGAATGGCCTGCCTAAAAGTTCGAAGTGGAACGTTGTTTATGACGGGATAAACGAAACTTCCAATAGCAGCGAAATTTCTTTCATCACGCCGCCGGGTAAATTTGCATATTCTATAAGCAACCTGACCATAGACAACTGTTTTTACACGGTAACTACGAATTCAACGGCTGCAGCCGGCTCGAATATATATCTTGTATTTAATCAGACAAGATGTACATCTTACTTTAAGGAGTCTGGACTGCCAAAAAACATCAATTTTACCCTGTCATATAACGGTGCGAACAAGACCGAGAATGACAGCACCGGTAATCTGATCTCCTTTGTCACTTCTCCCGGGACCTTTAACTTCACCGCGTACACGATAAAGAGCGGCAACTGCCTTTTCACGCCTTCACCATTATCTGGTCACCTGTCCGCCGGAACCTCCATTACAATAGGCTATTCCGCGCTATGTAACACCTATTTCAATGAGACAGGTCTGCCTTCTGGAACTACATGGAAGGTTACATACGACGGGATAACTAACTTCTCCTCCACCTCATCACTGCTTATCTCCTCTATCTACAGTAATTTTTCCTTTACAGTGTCTTCAATACAGGTCTCGGCTAACTGCTATCTGGATCCCACGCCTTCATCCGGCAGTATACTGGCAGGTTCCAACAAGAGTATAACATTTGCCAGTAACTGTTTTACAGGGTTTACAGAGACAGGTCTGCCTTCTGGAACTACATGGAAGGTTACATACGACGGCATAGACAATTCATCTTCCCAGTCTACTATCCTATTCAATGTTCCGCCAGGAAATTACTCATTTTTAGTCCCCGCAGTAAACAACAGCAACTGTTTCTATTACTCAAACAGCTCCAGCGGCTATCTGGTTTCCGGTAATTATACGCAGTTGAAGTTCACAGAGAAATACTGCATCACCACCTTCAGGGAGAGCGGTCTTCCTTCTTCTACAAAATGGAATGTCACCTTTGCAGGCGTATCAAATTCATCAACCACTTCCACCATTGCAATAAATTCATCGAAAGGGACCTATTCATTCACCGTGCCGGATCAAACGGTAAACGGTTGCGTCTATACTCCTTCTCCGCAGAGCGGAAATATCTCCGCGGATTCCATCATTTCTGTATCTTTCAGTCATTCATACTGCATCACCACCTTCAGGGAGACCGGATTGCCTTCGGAAACAACATGGTCTGCGGAATATAATTCGCAGTCAAACAGCTCAAATACTACAGTGTTGTCATTTAATACAACATACGGGACTTTTACATTCTCCACAAACACCATAAAACAGGGTCAGTGCACTTTTACGCCCTCGATTACAAAAGAAAATTTTACATCCGGTTCATCAGTAAACATAACCTTTTCAAGCATATGCTACAGCTATTTCAAGGAAGCGGGTCTTCCGCAGGGTTATAAATGGGAAGCGGAATTTGGCGGTAAAAACGGATTGTCTGTCAACAACACTTTAAAGTTCATCACTTCATACAGCAGCAATTACACCCTTGTTGTGTATCCTGTAGTTAAATACAATTCCGGCTTTGTTTCCAACGTAAGCAGGACATATCTGCCGGCAGGCAGCAATCTAACGGTCGCATTTTCAAATGATACATCGGCTTATGAAAAGCCGTTTGTTCTTCCGGTATCCTTTTACAACTCGCAGAACATTTCGACTTCTCAGCCTTTCCAGCAGATGCTTAGCTTTAACTCTTCAAAGTATTCCGGATATGAGAATTCCCGGCTTTCCAATATAATGTTCACTTATCAGAACGGTAGCGTTATACCTTCATGGCTTGAGTCCGGGAATTCAAACAGATCAAATAATACTGTTTATTGGCTTAAGATAAAGAGTATTCCATCAAAAAGCGGTATAACTATCTACATGATATTCAACCGGACATTGCTACAGTACGCAAATAACTTCAATAACAAAACTACCGGCGAAGCTCCTCAATTATCAGCAACATATGCAGAGTATGATGACGGTGCCAACGTATTCAACTTCTATGACAATTTCGCAGGGACGAGCTTGAACACTACAAAATGGAATAGCTACGGTAGTGATCAAACCTCTGGTTCTCTTAGCGGTATTTCAGTAAATAATAGTCTATCACTAACTGGAGGAGGAACGGGAGGATTAAGCCATGAAACATGGATTGCAGATACAAATATACAGTGGAATTCTAATATAATTTTAGATGTTTACGAAGACAGCCCATCGGCATCTACAACATTTCGCTGGGGCATGACGAATACGGTACCGGGTACATATTTTGGTGGTAACCCCGCTTTCGGGATACAAGTTTATAAGGATGGAAATTGGTATACAAACGCATATTCTTCTGCCGGCATACAAAACAAAATAGGTTCATATCCTACTAACACATATAACATTTATTCCATATCTGCTACTGAATCTAGAATAATTTATTATCTTAATTCTTATTCCTCTGCACCAAACGCAGGACAAACAATAACAACTAATATTCCAGCTTTTAGTTCAACGATATTTTTAGCCTTAACAAATGAATATACCAATCCAATTTATGTTAGGTGGGTTCGTACACGTGCTTACCCACCAGTAGGAGTGATGCCTTCAATTGATATAAATACAACCCTCGTTACTACTTATCTTAATGAAACCGGTCTTCCTCAAGGATATAACTGGTACGCATTGTTCAATGGAATAAATAAATCAGCGACATCCAATTCTATAATGTTCAGCACAGTTTCAGGACGTTATAATTTATCAGTTCCTGTGCTTTCAAATGTATCCTCAACATTGAACTGTACGTCAACTTATACTCCTAATATTACACAAGCGGAAGAGAACGCTGGTACCAACATAAACATTCATTTTTCACTATCCGATATCTGCACTACGTCGTTTGTTCAGAATGGTTTAGCGCCAAACTCATTATGGTCTGTTTCATTTGACGGAAAGAATGTAAGTTCTGTAAGTTCTGCTATACCAGGGGCGGTACCTGCGTATATAAAATATTACAGGGTTATAAAGATACACAATTCACAGGGTGTTTCGACAGTTTCTCCTTTACAGCAGGTTGTAAATCTCAGCCACAGTATCTACGCAGGTCTGGCCGCTTCAAATTTCCAAAACGTTGAGTTTTTCTACCAGAACGGCACTATAATACCCTCTTGGCTCGCGAACTATATCTATAGTAAATACTCCGTGTACTGGCTTAATCCCGGCAGTATACCCGCTAATTCATCCACCAATATCTACATAGGATTTGCTTCCAATTCAACGGTTGTGTTAGCTAAGCTTAGTAACAGTACATCTATAGATCTAGGTCCTTACCCTCAACCTTCAACCGGCTCTCAACTTCCGGCAGAGCTAAGTGAAAATTACACCTCATGTGGTAATTTCTTTAATATGGAATATGGCGGAAATCTAAACATGATTTGTTCATGGGGAGGTGGAGATGTTAACATATATATGGCGGGAGGTAACGGAGGTTATTCTGGATTAAGTATAACAGGTGCTTCAAACGGAGTAGGTTACTACAATCACTTCTTTAATACACCATACTGTCTGAGCTCATACGGCTCGATTTATTTGCCGCCCGGAGAGTATAAACTCGCCACTTCAAGAGGAAATGGAGGCGGTGGCTGTGGGCCCGGTGGATTTATATTAACGGCACCAACACTGCCTATTTCGTATCCCAACGGGGTTATGCCAAAAGTAACATTTATTTTACCTAACGGAACAATAACAGTGCCCGATACGCCATTCGGAAATTACACTGCTACCGCGTCAACTAATTCATCCTGCTCAACACAGTCTAAATATGTTCAAGCCGGATCCATATCCTTCTTTATAGGGTGGAACTGTACAAATAAATTTATTGAGAACAACCTGCCAAATAACATTACCTGGTGGGTAGATTATAATGGAGTAAACAGAAGCAATATAACTCCAAAAAACATTTCAATAACCTCGCTCTCTTCCGGATCAGGCATCTACTCTTATAAAGCAGGATTTTCAAAAGGTTATTCTCTGGGAATGACTAAGGCGGGAGTATCCACAAACATATCGCTTTGGAATTACACTCCGTCATTCAATGAAACCGGTCTGCCTTCTAACACCGCATGGAAAGTTATATACAACGGAAAAACGCATACTTCCGATATTAATGTTATCCATTTTACGGATTTACTAGGCAACTACAGCTTTTCTTTACCGGATAATATAACGACTTCTACGGCAGTATACATTCCTAATATTACCAAAGGATATATGGAATCAAACGGTTCCTTGGCTATATCATTTTCTAAGAAATCCCTAGCCACACCTGTTTCAGTCTACAAGTATCAGGTTCTGAATATAACGAATCCGGAGACGATTTCTACGGCACAGCCATTCCAGCAGATGATAAATTTGACCATAACTTCGGCAAACAGTAAGTACATAAATCAAAGCGGTGCTCACTCCCTCCAGAATCTTGAATTCTTTAATACTACAACTGGCAAGCCAATAAATTCATGGCTGGAAAGCTATCACATCAGCAGCGGCACAGGTTATGCTATCTATTGGATTAAGCTGCCAAACGGTATACAGGCAAATACGACTTTATTTGACATAGCCGTGGGTTTTGCTTCTAATTCAACAGATCTTTTCAACAATAAAACAAGGGGTGAAGCACCTCAGTTGTCATCGACTTACGGACAGTACAATGATATCGGTAATGTGATGAACAGCGGATTGCAGTATCAGATCTACTATGATTCCGGTGGGGCGTGTGACAGCGGAAGTTATCAGAATAACGTATATTCAGCCACATTAAACGACGGTGTCACCATAAGTTCATGTGCTTCGATGGTATCTTCTACCATACCATTTTATACCGCTTTATCGGGCAGCTCTCAGGATGTAGACGGAACAACCAAATCAAATGTAGTAATTAATTATCAGGAAGGATACAGCGGCGGAGCGGCATATCCGAATCCGCCCGTATCAAACACCGGCAATTCATGGATAATAAAAGCAATAGGATGGGCGGAGGTCAATTCGGCAACTACTTTTTACGTCGGCTCCGATGACGGAATAGCCCTGGGTTACTCTACAACGGCAGGACAGGGAAACGGCGCTTATTGGTTAGGAGGAACCTCAAATCCGAATAATCTTGTAAGCCAGTGGCATACAGAGCCTTTTACAGCCTACAGCGGGGTAGAATCTAGTTTAGGAACCGTTAGGATAGAAATGGATTATTACGAGGACGGAGGCGGAGCGTATACCGCTTTGTGGTCAAACAACGCAGTAAGTTATTACTCTCCAACTGCTCCTCCGGACGGAATAATACCATCTGTAAAATTCAACAATCTCGTTACAAATCCGATAAATCTGTTTATAAACGGACTTTCAAACAATAATGTGACTGCAATTTACGGTCAAACAAGCAATTTTACCGTTGAATCCAATAACAATTATGTAAAACTATGGGATATAATAAATAACTCAGTTACGTCTTTAACGTCATTTTCCAGGAATATTTCGACTTATGCCAGCAGTCCATCCATCGGCAAGATTAGAGTTATTGGAGGATCAAATTCAAGTAGTATAAACAACATATCTTATTATGAGACGATAAACAAAGCGGTACCTTCTCTCAGTTTGACCTCAAAACCGGGTGTAAACTACACATACAATGGAACAAATCTTACTGTGACTGCAGCAATATCTACTATTAACAGCCAGGTAACGGCAACGTTATACATAAACGGAGTTCTTAATAAAACAATAACAACGACAACGACGATAAACTTAGGAAAGTATGCAAATAACTACACGATTGTACTGAATACCAGTGGAAATGCAAATTATACCTCAAATTCTGTAACTATAAAGAGGGTAATTAATCCTAGCTTATCTACGCTTTTGGATTATTACCTGCCGATAAATATAACCAATGTACAGTCAACCGCCACTCCAGCACCATTCCAGGAGCTGGTGAACCTATCCTATTCAAATTACAAGCAGTACATAAACTTAAGCAGTGGACACCAGTTCCAGAATGTGGTGTTTTACAACAAAACCAGTGATAAAAAGATAAACTCATGGCTTGAGAATTACACTTCAAAGTATGCTTTGTTCTGGATTAAATTGCCAGATGGAATACCAGCCAACACCACCATAACAAACATAGTAATCGGCCTGGTTCACAATTCAACAGATCTTTTCAATAACAAAACTACCGGTGAGGCTCCTCAGCTATCTCCAACATATGCAGAGTATGATGACGGTGCCAACGTATTCAATTTCTATGACAATTTTGCCGGGACTACATTAAAGGCCGGATGGAATAGCGGACCAAGTGGGGTAACTGTCGCTGTAAATAATGGAGTTACAATTACACCTGGTGGCACAGCAGGGTCTTTTGCGTACGATGGTATAACTTACAGCAATCAAACATTCAGTGCGCCTTTTATTGCTGAAAGTCTGGGGGATATTATCAATTCTACGAATATGGTAATGATAGGCGGTTCTAATTACATAACACCAAGTGCAACCAGTGACCAATTTGATGTCAATGCTTGGGCAAATTCCAGAGGTGGATGGTATTATAATGGAAAGGTGGCACTCCTCAATGGTGCACAGAACGTGAGTACAAATGGAACCTATATAGCACAAGTCATCATAAAAAATACCTCGTCAATCACCGCCAGTATACTAACTACCACCTATTCCGTCGATAACAATATGACTGCATCCGAAACTAACTACAATAATCCTGTTTTTTATTTGACGCTTGGAAATCCCGGGCCGGGCTCCCCGAATAATATAATTCATGCAAACTGGGTTCGCGTCCGCGCTTATCCACCTAGCGGAGTGATGCCTTCCATAAGTTTTGGGCAGGCTGTTATACCAGCATCCGTAGAAAATTATGCTAAAATCGCAATAAACAATTCTCAGTCTGCAGCTACACCTCAGCCGTTCCAGCAGATGATAAATATGACGTCTTCAGTGTATAAAGGTTATGCAGCTCCCAATTTCCAGAATATCGAATTCTTTTATCCCAATGGAACTTTAATACCATCATGGCTTGAGAACTACTCTTATTCCAAAAATGCCCTTTATTGGATCAAAACCGGAAGTATACCTGCTTCTTCATCGATTACAATATATATAGGATTTGCCTCCAATTCTACTAATCTTTTCAACAACAAGACCACAGGAGAAGCCCCCACACTTTCTCCCAATTACGGTGAGTATGATGACGGGGCTAATGTATTCAATTTCTATGACAACTTCGCAGGGACAAGCCTTAACACGACTAAATGGAACAGCGGTAATAGCGGCGGAACACTGACCATTGATAATGGACTTACAGAAGTGGTTCCTTATAATGCAGCTGCAGGAAGTTATGTTTATCTCTCATCTGCTTCTTATACTGTAAGCGGGGCGCAAATATTGGAAAGTTATGCCAATACTAATTCTTTCGACACTACTAATTTTAGAATAGTGCCCGACGCATTAACTGCTTTAAATAATACTGCTTGGCACGCTGACAATGGTGAAAACGAAAACGCTGTAGGTTGGGCGGGAAATGTACAAGCCCACTCTACGATAACAGCCGAAACTACGACTACTTCAGCTGCTAACTATTTTGATACTTCACAAATAACAAGCGATAGTAATTATCATATTTTTGGAGTATTGTATCCTGACAACGGTTCCACATCAGTTCAATATGGATATACAAATTGGGGGAGTACAACAACCGATGTTCCTGCTACGCCTCTTTATGTAACAGTGTCTTATTATCTTAACCCTGCACAAACAACGTTTTCTACTTCTTACAACCTAAATGTCTATTGGGTTCGCACCCGTGCCTATCCTCCAGCAGGAGTGATGCCATCCGTGACTTTCAGCAGCGTTTCCTAGTTTTTATCTTCTTTATTTGAATTAAAATATAAAGTTTTTAACTGTAAAGAATGATTACTAGAATATGTCAGTATTATCACACGATGAAATCATTAAACTTCTGGATTCCGGAGATCTGAAAATCTCGCCTTTAAACAGGAATCAGATAGGCCCGGGGTCTGTAGATCTTAGGTTAGGATACGTTTTCAGGATATTCAAAAAGGTAAACAAAGTAGTAACTGTCGATGATTCCACAGATTACCGGAAACTGACACAGGAGGTCAGGATTAAAAAAGGCGGAAGTTTTTTAATTCAACCAGGGGAGCTGGTTCATGCAATAACCATAGAAAAAATCTCGTTGCCGCAGAATATCTCTGCAAGAGTGGACGGCAGGTCAAGATTTGCCAGACTGGGTTTACTGACGCATGTAAGCAGTGGTTTTATGCAGCCCGGTACGACCGGTAAGATAGTCTTAGAAATGGCAAATCTGTCACCGATAGCGCTGGCCATAAGGCCTGAAACAAAAATCTGCCAGATAGTGCTGGAAGAACTGAAAGGAAAAGCAAAATATTCCGGCAGGTTTACAAATCAGAGTAAACCTTGATACCTTCCGCTAAGCGGTACTGAGCCATTCTCTCTAAACTCTCGAAGCCAGGGAGTTATTTCTCAGTATTATCGCTACCAGTATCAGCAAATATAAAACCGCTGCACCCACCAATACTATGCTTGACATATTTTCATCCCCCTTATCTATTATAGATGATAACTCTAATAAATACTTTTGCTTTTTTTCTCTCTTTTATATGATGAAATTATTAATTCATATTTATTCACTGTAAATTTAAGTTAAAATTAAATAATTAGGCATCAAACTCCGTTCTTCGGACAAATTCCTTTTATCGGACAGCTGTCGCATTTTGGCTTGGACGAATGGCAGATCAGGTGTCCGTGTTCCTTAAGTACATAAGCTATGTTCTTCCGGTATTTTTTATCCACAATGGCTTTAAGATCTTCCTCTATTTTATCGGGTTTGTCGCTTTTGCTCAATCCGATGCGGTAGGAAAGCCTTATGACCCACGTGTCCACAGGTATTCCTTCCACTATACCAAAGGCATTTATGAGTATGGTATTGGCGGTTTTTCTTCCTATCCCCGGCAGGGAAAGCAGATCATCCATTTTATCCGGTACTTTTCCGTTATACTTTTCATTGATGATCCTGCAGCAGTTTATGATGTTTTTTGCCTTGTTTTCGGCGAAACTTACCCTTTTTATATATTCAGTAAGTTCAGCCGGTTCCGCATTCGCAAAGTCATCCACGTTTTTATATCTGTGAAACAGTCCCGGGGTTATTTCATTTACAAGAGTATCCTTCGTCTGCGCCGATAGTATCGCGGCAACCATCAGCTGCAAAGCGCCGTCGAAATTCAGATAGTATTTTGCGTTCCTGTACTTCTCTTCAAGTGTGTTTATTGCTTCTACGGCCTTTTGACGTTGGAGCAGTTCAAATGTTCCCATATAACAACATATATAAAATACGCCATTTATAATAATCTTATGAATGTAAAAGAAGGAGACAAGTTTCCAGATTTTAAACTCGGATCGGATGACGGCAAGGAAGTTTCACTGTATGATTTACAGGGTAAAAAGACCATACTGTATTTTTATCCTAAGGATGATACTCCAGGATGCACAAAAGAAGCGTGCAGTTTCCGGGACAATATAAATTCCTTTAAGTCATTGAATATACCTGTTTTTGGTGTAAGCGTTGATGATATAGACTCGCATAAAAAATTCAAGGAAAAATATGCCATCCCGTTTACGCTGTTAAGCGATCCGAAAAAAGAGCTTGTCACAAAATTAGGGATAAAATCCATCACGGGAAGCGCTTCAAGGGTCACGTTTATCCTCGATGAAAATGGAAAAATAATAAAGATTTACCCCAAGGTCTCGCCGGACAGGCACGCCGAGGAGATTCTGAATCTTGTAAAGACCGGATTTTAACACCGGCACAAATATATAAATACAAAAAAGCAAATTATTAACATGTTAAACGTGGTATATACTGTAATATTTGCCATACTGTTTATAGGAGGAGGTGTCAGCTCCATTTTTTCCGGTATAACTTTTTTTGCTATATTCAAACATAGAAGGGATAAAGCGCCGTTGACCGCGTTTTTTTTAAATAAAGATTCGGCAACTAAGGAGTTGAATATGTTTATTTATCCCTCTCTGTTGCTTTTTTTAACGGGTCTATTTACCTTCCTGCAAAAGTTATTGGTCGGCAATACTGCACTTTCTCCAGTAGACAATATATTCTTTTTACTCGCTTACCTGTTTGGAATAGTCGCTCTTTTTGTAATCATCTACATATCCTTCCGCTGGTTTAAGCTGTTTAAGAGGTTTGTATGAATATAGACTTATTCTACGGATTATTTTCGCTGATTCTCGGAACGGCTATGCTTGCCTTTGTGATTATACTGAGGAAAAAACTGCATAAAAATCCGACGCTTTTTCTCTCTTCTTTTTACATTAAAAAATACAAGCAGTATGCGTTCATATTTTTCTTTTTAACGACTTTGATCCTAGCCGTCAACTACGGGATCACAACTGTAATATCATTGAATAATCCTTCTACGTTATTCTGGGAATACGGTAACATGCTGATGTTTACAGCGCTTACTCTGTTTTTCCTTTTTATGTGCTTTTCTTAGAAATCGTTGAAAACCTTCGAATCGTTATTCTCGGATGGATTGCTTCTGTCGGCACTGAACACCCTGTAGCTTTTGGGTTTAAGCGTCGATACTATGTAATCAAATGCCAGTGCAGGATTGCTTTCATTTCCGCAGGAATATATATCCAAGGTCGCGTATCCGCTCTCCGGCCAGGTATGCAGTGAAATATGGCTTTCAACAATAAGTGCTATTATTGAAACTCCGCCGATGTCCGGAGAATCCTTCGTATTAAACTGTCTTTTCATTATGTCTATTATGTGAAGATTCCCTGCCTTTGCGGCCTCTATTACGGATTCTTCAAGATAGTCCAGATTTTTTAATATCGAATCGTCAACGTCGTATAAATTCCCGAATACGTGTTTTCCTATTACCGGCACTAAATTGCTCTCAAATAAACTGATTTTTTTGTTGTTTTTTCTCATTCATATTATTGAATAATTCTATTTAAATAATTATCTACATGAATTTGATGAACATTTATTCACTGACAAAAGAAAATATTTTTATATCCCGAACATTTCAAGATTATATGGTTCTATATGATGAGTTTCACTATTACTGGGCGCTGTTTGAAGTCATAAACGGTATAGTTATTTCTCTGCTCGCTATACTTGATGTTTATGCACTGTCTAAGCACAGAAAAGACAAGGCTCCGTTGGTAGAATGGGCATTAAGTTCAAAGGAATCAAAAAACAATTTTTCCATTCTTTTGTTTTCTGCGGTGCTGTTCGTTGTGGTTTTTATAGTTTATTCCTACGGCTCCGTTTCAAGCAATTATTCGGTTAAAATGCTTGCGGATCTTATAGGGACCTTTACATATCTGATGGTAAGTTATGTTATTTTCAAATGGTCCAAGGTATTTATGAGGTTTATATGAGCAGCGGGTTTTATGAGGCGGCGGTGATAGCGATTGTCGGCGTAGTGATAATCGTCTCTGTACTGAGGTTCATACGGGCTTTTTACCGCAATCCAACGAGTGCGGTTCAGCTTATAAGGCTCAATAATAATTCAGTGTATGTATTTATCCTGTTTCTTTCAATGAACTTTATATTTACATTAGGGTATATATTTCAGATTGTCTATATCGTGAATAACTCGGATTTAATAGCGATATTAATATATGCGATAGGGACTGCGTTTTTCTTTTCTTCTCTGACCAGAATCATCTCAAAGAAGTATAAACTCAAGTGATTTTAGCAAAAAGCTTTTATATCATTACCTTTCTTTTAAAGGCATGTTCACGAAAAATGCAAAAAAGTACCTTGATGGAGTCACTGCGGTTAGAACCGGTCTGGAATCGGTTCTTCTGGACATATCAAACAGCAGTGTGCAGGACCTGCTGGAATTTTCCTACAGTGATTTATCCGGGTATTTCAAGGAGGCAAAGTACGATTCCCTGAGGAAAAAGATGGATCAGGGCCGTTTTCCGCCGAAATCCAGCGATTATGTAATACGGAAGGGCAGGCCTGCGGATAATAAAATGCAGGACAGTTCCCAGCTATTCTATCTTAAGGGGGTATACAAGAGCAGGTCCGCGGCCGAAGCGGAATATTTCGGGGTTAAAAAGAGAGACAACCAGGATCACGGCAAAATAACAATCACCCCCGTCGCGTGTATTAAATACTCTCCTTCAAATGAGTACAAAGTCTACTTGGATTATGATAAAATAAAAGATATCGATAAGAATACTCTGAGAAAGATAGTTATTGCTACGGGCCTGAAACTCGCTGATTATAAGGCTTAGATTTATTATTAAGTAGTAAGTTATTTATATCAGAATAACACTTAACTCGTATTGAAAAACAGCGAATCAATAGATATGGCAAAGAAATTATCTGATATCGAAAAGGTGCTCAGTGGCCTGCCATACAAACATGACAAGGAAGGCAATCCGACTTTGAGCAGAGATTTAGTAAAAGCAGCGGGTTATTTTGAGGATTTGGGTTTGTCGGTCAATGAGAGGCATTTTAAAGATGCATATCCGAAGGTAAATGCTGCAGAGTATAACCAGTTTAACAATCTTTATAATACTGGATTTTTTGACGGTTATTTCTTGAGGCAGTATAAACTTATAAGCGAGCTGTACTCTTTGAAACCCGAGAACTTTCCAAAACCAATCGCACTGCTGGTAGATGATGCGGGCAGAAAAACCGGTTATGTAACAGCTTCATTTGATGGCAGGGAATTTAAGAATTACGCTCCAAGAATGACAACTCTCAGGGATTACCTTAACCATTACGGAGATTGGGACGAGCGGCTGATATCGGAGAAAATGGGCAGGGTAACTTCCCTGCAGGATCTTATCCCAAAGGATGAGCTTGATAGTTTTATAGCCAAAAACGGGGTAAAGAAGCTTGCAATGGAAGAAGCGCACCTGAAGGAATATTTTTCAAGAAAGGAAGTATACGAGAAAAGGAAAGCAGAGCTTGCCGATCTAAGGAAACAGATTATCAGTGTTATCTCAGAAGTAAATTCAAATAATCTTTATCATAACAATTTAAACTTAGACAACATAATCATATACCGGAATGACAAGAAGGAGGTAAAGATAGGAATCATACACCCGATAAATCAGCAGGATGCAAAACATTCTTTCCTGTCTTCCGATGCACACAGAGTTAAAAGCATCAGTAGACATCTAAGATACGCAGAATTCAGCCAGAGTATGCTCATCAACAAGTACACGGAAAAATACAGATCTGTCTACCCCGGATTTAAATCGAAGTGATTATGCGGATTGTTTTGGATCAAAATCACCACAGAGAATACGGCAAAAGAACAGATCTGGAAGGGTCAAAGTCTCTGTCTGATCTTTTGTCTGATTTCGGGCCGGTCATGAGCGAGGCTCTTCTTAATGTATATGCGGTTAGAAATAACAGGGAATTGTACAAAAAATTGATAAACCATGGCAGCAGGCCGTATTTTAAAAGCTACATAAAATATTTTGGTTCTCTGCATAACGGTGTAAAAAACCTAACGGAAAACGCATATAATGAACTGCAAAGACTGGGCAGCGATGATTTAGATAGGGTATACAGCTTATTTAATTTATCAGATGGAGATCAGATTGCAAGTAAGGTATGGGGTAAACACTACAAGAGGCTAGCTGATACAAGAAACAGGATATTAAGAGAGGAGACGGATTTTAATGACAGGCTGCCGGAATTGAATTACTCCAATTCTGTAAATATAAACTTTTCATACATATTTGGATACAAGTTCAATGATCTGGATCCTAGAAAAGCAAGGCACATTCTTTACAGGAAAACTTTAAACAGCGGCCACAATCCCGATATATACGCGGATTTCGGGCTATTCTCCGTGGCTGGAACGCCCCGTGCCGCCATAGCTTTTTATGGAAGAGCGATAGAAATGACCGAGTTTTCAGACTTGCTGGCTTCTGTCGAGGCAGACTTTGGAAGCAGAGGCAAAAGCATGAGACCTATATTCTGATTAAAAAGGTATTTATAACATTGTTTTTCAGTAATACTGCTATGCAAAATAAGAAAAAGGTTGAAAATGATTCATATAACTCAAAATACGGATCGGTATTGGAGAGGCTCTGCAAAATAAAGAACGAAAAGCCGGTAGAGAAGGTGTTCGGCAGACAGTATAATCGGATTATAAAAGAGCTTTCATACATAATCGACAATGGCTATACGGAGGTGCTTGATTATTCCTATAGGTTGAATTCCGCCGAGATGAAAGGGGTCACCAGCGAATATCTGCAGCTGTTATTCCACAAAGGGCTGGGAAAAATGGAATACTCCAATTTTGACATCGATTTTACGAGTAATAAAGAAGTTAAAATAGGGATATGCGGATATACTATTGCATATGTATACAGGATTGTACAGGGCAGACATGGCGGCAAAAAAGATGTATAAGGGTTTAGAGGATAGTCTTTTGGACTGCAAATCCGTTTTCATTGGAAAATCCGATCTTTTTTATTTTGAAAAGATAAATGAAATCAAGGAGGATATAAAGAAAATCGGCCAGATAAATAATTTTAATCTGAGTCTTGTCAGCAAGTATAAAAACAGCGCAGAAATAGACTTTTATGCCCTATCCAATATATATCAAATAGAAAATAAATTGAAAGAGATTTCTTCAAGGTATTCCCTGGGACTTGCCTACAGAATAAGCATAACCAGCGATTCTTCCTAGTTTTATTGTCGTATCTTTGGTGTAAACCAGATATACTGCTGCTTTACAAAGCAGGCTTCATGCAAAATTCGGAGTATTCACTTTTTATATACATCCTTGAATTTTACATACCTTTCATTCAGTTTCTTCCAATCTAGGTTCTTGAAGAAAGGCTCGAGGTATTTAGCCTTGTCAGGCCCGTAATCAACGTAGAAAGCATGTTCATAGGCATCCAAAGCTATCAGTGGTATGGACCCCCAGACCGCGCCGTCATTATGCGCATCCGCAAGAAACACCCTTAATTTATTGTCTGTAGGGTCTATCGCGAGCAGTGCCCATCCTCTTGCTGCCTTTGCGGTAGCCATCATATCAAGTTTAAAATTGTCAAAACTTCCGAAATCCTCATTTATCTTTTTTACAATATCCAAGTCTTCTGTATACTTGCCGTCACCGCCGAACATCTCAAAGTATAATTCGTGCAGAAGCTGGCCGCTCGCATTAAACGTCTCTTCTTTTTTAAGCGACCTGAATTCGCTGTAATTTGCATTGGCAGTCGCTTTATCCGCTGTCTTAAGCTTGCTATTAACTTCGTTCCTTTTCTTTACGTAACCCGCGTAATGTATATCATGATGGAAGCTTATCTGCTTTTCAGAAAATCCATCTAGAACTTTATAATTTAATTTTTGTACCTCGTACTGGTCATCGTAGTTTGTCATAAAATATCACCTCAATATATTATGATAGTAACCACTTGTATATTAAACTTTCGGTAAGTGCCTGTCATATCCTTTATGATCTGTTATTTCCATGAAAAGTATTTATACTATGATAATAAATATCTTAAGTAGATATCGTAAAACGATATGAATTATATGAAAAAATCTGAGAATGACGGTTTTAAAGAGGAAAACTTTGGCTTTTCATTTGATCCAAACGTGCTTAACAGGTTTGCGCATTCCGTGCACAGTGCAAGCAGGGGCTTTGGAATAAAGTACTGGATACTGATGTTAGTCTCAAAGCAGAAGATGACCGGCGCCCAGATGATAGATAAGATATATGAGATGAGCTTCGGTTTTTGGAGGCCCTCTCCCGGCAGCATATATACTATTTTAAAATACCTGTCAGAAAACGGGCTTGTCAAAATAGATGAAAAGGACAATAAAAAATATTATTCTATAACAGAAAAGGGCAAGGAATATCTCGACAGTTCCTGGTTCCCTTGGAGATCTGCTTCGGGATTTATGAATAAGGATGAGAATGCGAGCATAGCCGAGAGCATCGAAACGATTGATAATCTCTCTGAATTCATAGCAGAGAAAGAAAAGCTCCTTAATCCGGAGAACAAAAAAATACTCAAAAAAGTGGATGACAGGCTGCATAAAATCATTAAATAATGGAAATTTTGGCAGTAATTATCAGTTCAGTAGATTTTATAAGCAGGAGTTTTTATTTGTATGGTTAAATACGCGATAATAACGGACAAGCTGACGAAGAAATTCGGGGATTTCGTTGCGGACAACGATATTTCTTTGAAAGTCAAGGAGGGAGAGATATTCGGGATACTCGGTCCGAATGGGGCGGGAAAAACCACCCTTATAAGCATGCTTACCACCCTTATAAGACCTACGAGCGGGCACGCCACCGTGCTGGGAAAAGATATAATAAAACAGCAGTTGGAGGTGAGAAAATCTATAGGAGTTATTACGGAAAAGGTGACTATGTATCCGCCGCTGACCGCAGAAGAAAACCTGCTCTTTTTCGGAAGGCTGTACGGCATAGAAAGAAAGCAGCTTAAAGAGAAGATAGACAGCGGTCTGGAGGAATTCCAGCTCTCCAAATTCAAGAAGAGGCCGGTCGGTACGTTTTCACTGGGAATGAAAAGAAGGCTTGATCTGGTGAGAGTCCTTTTAAACGAGCCCAAAATATTCTTTCTGGATGAACCGACCGTTGGTCTGGATCCGATAACGGTCTCGTTTATAAAGAAAAAAATACTGGATATAAACAAAAAAGGCAGTACGATAATACTTACGACGCACATAATGCAGGATGCAGACGAACTCTCCGACAGGGTAGCTATGATAGATCACGGAAACCTGATGGCGTGCGACACTTCTGCCGCGCTTAAGAAAAAACTCGGCAAAAAAGCCACCTTGGAGGAGGTCTTTATCCACTACGCCGGAAAAGAACTGAGAGATGAAACTGGCAGGATGAGCCTGGCTCCGAGGAGAGGATTCTGATGATATTCAAATCCATAAGTGATGCGTTTACGGTGGCGAAAAGAGATTTATTAGAGCTATACCGTACACCATTCCGGCTCGTAATGATGTTTATCTTTCCCATTCTTATAATAATGCTTTTCGGGTACATGTTTCCGTCATCCTCCTCCAGTTTTAACGGCGTACACATAGGCATAGTGAACAACGACAGCGGTTTTACTCTAAACGGCCAGACGATTTATTTAAGCAGTTCATTTATCTCTCTGGTGCATTACAATTCGACTATAATCTTTAACAACTATACTTCTTTGTCAGCAGCCGAATCCGCACTGCGGAGCGGAACCATAGATTCCGTCCTTTATTTTCCGTCCAATTTCACAAGCAATACAATTTCAAATCAGCCAACCAGCATGGGTCTCATAACAAATCCGACATCTCCTACCCTGCAGGCATATATAGACGCAAAAGTCTCTTTAGCATCCAAAGTGTTATCCGCCGAATTAGTGAATAAAACCATCCTGAAAGCCAATTCCGAACTTGTTAATCTGCCGAAAATAAATCCGCAGTTTGTGATTGCACCGATAGTTGTAAGTTCCCTGCCGATACTTTCGGGCAATTACTTTGATTTTATCGGGCCGGGATTGATTATGCTGTTGAGCATGATGGCAGGGTTAACCGCGCTGGGATCGGCTTTAAGCAGGGAAAAAGAAGACGGTACCATAACGGCGGTAATGCTTTCGCCAATAAGAACCGGGTCGTTTTTGACGGGAAAAATGCTTTCGCAGCTTATAAGAAGCCTTATACAGTCTACCGTCGTAGTCATTTTGGTTATACTGCTGTTCCATATGAGCTTTAACGGGAACATATTGCTTACGGCCGCTATCCTTATACTCGGAATCTTTGGTTTTCTCGGTCTCGGATTACTGGTGACGGCTTTGACAAAAGACCAGGAAACTTCTCAGTTGCTCCTTAATCTGGTCTTTTTCCCTATGCTTTTTCTGAGTGGTGTAATATATCCTCTACAGGAACTGCCGGGTGTGGTAGCAGACATAGCAAGGGCTCTGCCTTTAACCTACGGGGTACAGGCATTCCGCCAGGTCGTGGTGTTTAATGCACCCCTCAGTTCTGTCTGGCCCTCAATGCTGATCCTTTTCTTATTCGGTGCGGTTTCCCTGGTAATAGCCGTCCCGGTCTTTCTGATTAAAAAAGGGAATGGTTAAACTAGCACAATAAAAAGAATCAGATATTTAATCCACGGACAAGTGCTTTAATTATGGGTATACCATACAGATCAATGTATAATAAAAAGGATACGGATAGAATAAGAAAACTTTTTTTAGATAAGAAATTATTCCTGCTTGACGGTGACGGGACGCTATACCTGTGGGATAAGGCTTTTAAATCCTCGCCATTGCTTCTAAAAAAATTAATAGAACTGAAAAAGAATTTTGTCATATTAAGCAATAACGACTCGCAAAGCAAGGAAAAAAGACTGAAATTTGTAAGCAGGGTTCTGAAGACTGATATTCAGCAGGATAATCTGCTACTGCCAAACGATATTGTTGAAGACTTTCTGCTGAAGAAGCATATAAGCAGATTTGACGGATTGATATCTGATGATTTCGCTGCAGAACTCAGCTCAAAAGGTTTTATTCTTGATAAAAGCGACCCTGAAATAATACTTATAGGCTTCGATGTAGATCTTACATACGCGAAATTGAAAAGAATCATAAATCATATAAACAACGGCAAGAAATTCTTGCTTACGCACAATGATCCGCTCTGTCCTTATAAGAACGGTAGGGAGATACCCGATGCCGGCTCTATTGTAAATCTTATAACGCTTGCCGTAAAAAAAGAACCGGATTACCGTTTCGGGAAGCCGTTTGTATCAACTATAGATTATGTGATTAAAAAATATGGATTTAAAAGGGAGGATATGCTCATAATCGGAGACCGGCTGAATACTGATATAAAAATGGCAAACGAGAATGAAATCTCTTCGATATGGGTAACAAATAATCTGAAAGATCCGGAGAAAGAATTAAAAGGCAGCGGATACAAACCGGACGTGACAATAGATTCGATTGCGTTATTGTACAAAGCGGTGCACAATATATAAGCATAATCCTTGTTTTATGTTAATTAACTAATGTTTTATTTTTACTAGTTAATAAATAAAACCTGAAATAAAAAAGTTTATAAATAATGTTATCCTCTTCATTTTATGCAAAAGAGCAGGAAAGCTGAAAAGCAGGTTTCTTCTGTTAAAACAAATGTAACTACTCGTTTGGACAAGATGCCGATTACAAGCTGGCACATTAAAATTCTTTTAATTCTTGGAGGAGGTCTTCTTCTGGAAGGCTTCACGCTTTCAGTAGCCGGCGCGCAGCTTGGCACTATCGGAAAACTTTTAAATCTCTCCAGTTTAGCACTTTTGGCAATAACTCCTGCATTTTTAATAGGTGAATTAGTAGGTGCGACCTGGCTGGGTCACTTGGCAGATACACATGGAAGACGTTTGCTTTTCTTAGTGAGCATGGCGATAATAATAGTCGGAGATACCCTAATCGGCGTGCTTTTCTTAGTTAAAGGGTTAAATTACCCTACATTACTGTTCCTTAGAGCACTTACCGGCTTTGGTGTCGGCGGCGAGTTCGGAGCATCTATAGCAGCATTGCAGGAGTTTACACCCTCCAGGATCAGGGGTTTCTTCACAGGTACTGGCAATGCCGTTCTGTATGACTTCGGTACTGTTTTAGCCTCTGTGGTTGTTTTAGTGTTATTAAGCTTCATTCTGCCGACGACAGCAGTCGGTATAAGCTTCTTATTGGGGGTTTCATTGGCAATAACTCTGCTTATAGCAAGATTTGGTTTGCCTGAATCACCGAGATATCTGTTATCTAAAGGCAGGGTCAAAGATGCAGATTCAATTGTTAAATCCATTGAAAAACATGTCAAAGGCAAATTACCCGTTACTAAGACTATTACACTGGATTTCAGGGGTTCGGAGGCCGGCGGGTATAAAAGAATGTTCACTAAGTACTGGAAGAGGCTTATTCTGGCATGGACTCTTAATTTTACTGAGACCTGGCCTTATTATTCCGCTTTCTCAGTGTTTGCGGTTATATTTGTCAAGGTCTTTAGTTTTTCGCCGTCAAAAGTCGCGTTTGTGTTGCTTTTATTGACCGCCGGAGGCGTATTAGGGGTATTTGTTATGTCTTATCTTATGGACGTTGTCGGAAGAAGACCGATTATAACCCTGTCATACGGAGCAGCCGGAATACTATCCATAATAATCGGATTAATAGTTAGAGAAATTCCATTTGCAGTTTTCATTGCATTATTAGTATTGTTATACTTTTTTATATACGCCGCAGCAGGGGTATTATACCCACAGATAGGAGAGATGTTTCCCACTAAAAACAGAGGATCTGCTATGGGTACCGCCATAGGTTTCGGAAGGCTTGGTGGTATAATAGCGCCATTCGCCCTTGCAGCTTATGTCGGTACTGTCGCGGGTTTATTGCCTGTATTTGTAATAACTGGCGTAGTTATCCTTATAGGTGCAGTAGCCGAAATTATTCTCGGACCGGAATTGAAGAGAAAGAGCTTGGAAGAATCACAGCTTAGCTGATAAACTAGTAAGCCATATTACTGGAAAAACCATTACATTGGAGTTGTTATAAACTAGGACGCTAACCGCTGCAGGGTCATTGAATTAATCTTAAGCTGGTTAATCCATTTCTTATCTTAATTTTGCTATTTTCATCTATTTTTGCGTATGGAAATATTGGTTCTCCGACATCCATGCCGGTAATTTTCATTGCATATCTGTATCCTGCAGTTAATCCGCCCATCTTTAAAATGGATCTTATCTTAATTATCAAATTCTGCAGTTCTAAGGCTTTATCCAGTTTATTGCTTCTGAGTGCTTCCACCTCATCTGCTATTAATTTTGGAAACGGATTTGCCACCAATGAAATGACTCCTTTTCCCCCGGCATTAATTATATCGAATATCAGGCCGTCACTGCCCGCAAGAACCGATATTCCTGTATTTTGCATTAAAAATGTGTGCAGATCTATAAGATTATGAGTGCTATCTTTGTAAAATTTTATGTTGTTATTTTTCTTTATTATCTCAGAGAGCACAGTGATTTCCAGCGGCTTACCAATAGTCGGTTCGTTGTATATCATTACCGGCAGTTTGGTGTTCTTGCATATAAATGAAAAATAATCCATGAGTTCATTATTGCTTAATGGCATAGGATACGGTTGGCTCACAGATATAACGTCCGCGCCGTTTTCCTCCGCGTTTTTTATCTCTTTTGTTATGCTGTTCATATTTGAAGGGATTATCTGAAATATTATAGGTGTGTTTCCAGAGGCCCTTTTTACGGTTTTAAGCCAGTTTATTCTTTCGTTTTCATCAAAAGACAGTGTTTCGGCGGCAAGCCCCCCGATAAACAATCCCTTTATGCCGTTTTTAATTAGAAATTTTACATATTTTTCGGTTCTTTCTACGTCAATGTTGCCTGAGCCATCCAAAACCGCAAATATCTCAGACAACGCACCGTCTATTTCCATAAATTATAATATTGATTATTCAAAGTTTCTGCATTTCTTCGTATATTTTTCTGGTACTGCTCATCCCCAATCTGAACTGTCTGGGGTCAAGCTCTTTTTCCGATGCCTTTAACAGTTCTGTAATCTGCTGGTAGGAGTGTATCCCGCCGGAGGCTTTTATACCTGTTTTTGAATTTAGTCTCTTTATTGTCTCTGCCATAAGCTTTACATTGTCAGCGTTTGCACCTGTCAATTTATTTCCTATGCTGTTGGTGTACTCCTGCTCTGCGAACCCGGTGCTAGTTTTTATAAAGTCTGCCTGCGAGCTGCACACTATCTCGTAGAGTTTTTCTTTTTCATCTTTTGTGGTATAAGCATCCTCTACTATGAATTTTATAATTTTGCCGTTTTCATGCGCGGTTTCCACCAACTTATTCACGTCCTTCTGCACAAGGCTGAATTTTTTTGATTTTATATATCCCATTTGAATGACAAAATCTGCCTCGTCTATGTCCTTTGACAGGGATTTAAGCACCTTTACCCTCGCGTTTGTGGTAAAAACCCCCATCGGAAAATCTATCGTAACCGCTATCTTTAAATTATAACCCTTTCTTGTTATATATCTTCTTGCGGATTTGGCAAACAGCGGATGAATGCATACGCTGTATGTTTTAAGCTGATCGGCTTCGTCTATTAATTTTCTTATGTCTTTTTCGCCCGCATAAGGTTTCAGGAGAGTGTGGTCTACAACACCCATAACTTTTTTAATTTCATTTTCATCCATAAATTGTAGATACATTCGTTATTTAAACGCCTTTTCCCTTCAACTATTATCTTAAAGACATAAAGATTAGTTTTATTAATGCTTGGTTCTTTTAATCCATATGTCGGTAAATAAAAAGGTAAAGTACTCTGCGGGCAGTTGTAATATAGGTCCGAAAGAGATAAGAAAAAGATATTTGTTCGGTGCCGTCGGATTTATAATCTCTGCCTTGCTTTTAATCGCCCTGTTTATTCTCAATGAGCCTTATCCTTTCTTTTTAACCGTGATCATACCTCTGTTTCTAGGATTTATAGGGTTTTATCAGGGATTTTTTAAATTCTGCGTTGTAAATGCCCATGCAGGAATATACGACCTTTCAGACATGGGCGGTGGCAAAGGAAATGTGAAAAATAAACGTTTTCATGAATTAGATCTAAAAAGGGCGAATATTCTTGTACTTTATGCGTTTTTATCGGCTTTAATATTGAGTTTATTGGCAGTGTTTATTGCCTATCTGGCGGTTTGATGGTAGAGCTAAAACTCATGGAGGGGGTAGTGTTTGGAATTTTAAGCGTACTCGGAGTATTTGTCATGTATTACTCTACCATTATATTACTGGCGTTGATAAAACACAGAAAAGACAAGGCCCCGTTAACCAGTTATTTTCTCAACCCCGAGACAATTAAGATACCTTATTTTGTATTTGCAGGGATATTCGGTTTTCTCGCCGGTGTAATGGTTTTATCCGATTATCTGGATAACGGGTTTAATCCTTCTACACTATTGCAGTATTCCACTTTCTTCTCGGGTTTTGGCTTCGCAGTTCTTACTATCATATTCATAATATTAGATATTAGGTTCTGGTATCTGAGATTTAAGAGGTTTGCATGATAATCAATGAAATTTTTGGTATAACCGGTATAATATCCGGGATTTTGATGTTGATATCCGCGCTGAGTTTTATGTATTTTTTATCCCTGGCATCAAAGTATGGTTCAAGACAGGATGCAAACAAGTTCTTCGGCAGTTACATGCTGAACAATTCTTTCAGGTATACATTATCCTTTACTTTTTTGGTCACCGCCGCATTTTCATTTTCAGTCGGTTTTATAGTATCATTTATTTCAATTTTCTTCATGAATCCATTGATAATCTGGGAAATAACCAGCATAATCGCGCTGGCCAGCACCGCGGCATTCTTTATAACTTTCACAAGCATTGATAATCCGAAACCATTTATAGATTATATAAACTTCCTGAAAAACAAGCATTAGTCTTCTTTTGTATAGCTGTGCCTGAATTTTTTGCCGTTAAACCCTGAAAAACTGTTTTTCCTGCCGCCGTTGAAATTCCTTCCCGTATTTCTGTTTCTGCTGAAATTTCCGCCGTGGCTGAAACCGCGCCTTCTCATCGCCATATCCTCATAGTTTCGAGTGTCACCCTTGTAAAATTCCTTTACCTTCTCCCTGTATTGGGCGAGATCAAACTCCAACGCGGTCATTTTTATCTTTGCATAGCTTTCAATCTCATAAACAAGATATTTTTCCCTGGGTGTGAATATGGTAAAGGCTCTCCCGCTTTTTCCCATCCTCGCGCTTCTGCCCACCCGGTGAACGTAAGCTTTCGGGTCTTCCTCCGCATCAAAGTTTATTATATCGGAAACGTTGTCTATGTCCAGTCCTCTCGAAGCCACATTCGTAGCTATTAGCATCTTCACGCCCTCTCTGAATGAATTGAGGGAGTGCTCCCTCCTGTTCTGGCTCAGTCCGCCGTGCATTAAGACCGCGGGAAGATTCATGCTTTGTGCCATAGAATAAATTCTCTCCGCATTCCTCTGTGTTTTGCAGAATATTATCGCCTTTTCAGGCTGTTTGGAATCGATATATGCGAGAAGCACGGAAAATTTATCGCTGCCGTTCGCAATGGAGTAAAAATGCTCTATAGTGTCAACAGTCACTTCCCCGGAACCTACGTTCACATTCACCGCATCGTTCGTATATTTCAGCGTAATGTGTTTTATCTCTTCCGGAATAGTCGCGGAAAAGAACATTGTCTGTCTTTTTTGCGGTAATCTGGACAATATGTACTTTATATCATCAATAAAACCCATATCCAGCATTATATCAACCTCATCCAGTACGAGAAACCTTATTGAATTAGTGGGCAGTTCTCCTCTTTTTATTAGGTCAATCACCCTTCCAGGGGTCCCTACTATTATATTCGCGCCGTTTCTTATCTCCCTTATCTGATAATTTATCGACGCTCCGCCGTAAACAGTTACCGTTTTAATCTTGAGATTTCTCCCTATATTCTCCGCTACGTCCGTGACCTGCAGAGCCAGTTCTCTTGTCGGTACTATCACCATCGCGCCCGGCCTTTCCGAATTTTCAAGGCTATTCAGTATGGGAATCAGAAAAGCCGCGGTTTTTCCGCTGCCGGTCTTTGATTTTACGACTATATCTTTACCCTCTAATCCCAAAGGAATTGCCTGTTTTTGTACTTCGGTAGGTTCATCGAAGCCCATTTCGTGTAATGCAGATAGTATTTCCTTTTTTATATTCATCGAATCAAACATATATTTACATTCTTATATTGATCTTCTGCTATAAATACACTATGTCTGGCAAAAATTATGAAGATGACATCAGGAAATGGTGGGATTCCGCTTCATCCTACTATCAAGAAGAGATATCCGGGGACAGAATGACGGATGTTAATTACGGCCCGTTTGGTTCGGATGAAAAAGAGTTAAGGCTTATTGGAAGTGTAAGGGGCAAAAACATCCTTGAAATAGGCTGCGGCGGCGGCCAGGCATCGATAGCACTCGCAAAAAAAGGGGGAGTATGCACCGCAATAGACATATCGGCAGAGCAGATAAACACGGCGGTAAAAAATGCGGTAAAAAACGGTGTAACTGTGAATTTTATGCAGATACCCTTCTCCTCCATCAATAAACTGAATAAACGGAAATTCGATATAATCATATCGGTTATGGCCCTGCAGTACTGCTCTGATCTGGACAGGCTGTTTAAACGGGTTAAGAAGCTGCTAAAACCCAAAGGGGTGTTCGTATTCAGCATGGAACATCCGTTCTATCTGCTGATTAATCCAAATAATATGGAAATAGAAGAGAGTTATTTTAATGAGGGCGTAAAAAAGAAGAAGGAAGTCTGGCCGGATAAAAGCGTGCATTACTTTGTATATTATGACCGGAAGATCAGTACTGTTGTAAATTCGATACTTGCTTCCGGCTTAAAGCTGGAAAGAATCGTCGAGCCCCTGCGGTTTAAAGATAAAGTATGGGGTACCGGGTATAGAAAAGCCCTGGTAAACAGGATAGGCCCTACCATCATATTCAAATGCAGAAATTGAATTTAACAGGTAAAAATTAAATACTCGCATAATCTATTAAACCAATGATAAAAATATTAACGGAACAGTTTTCTGATAAAAAAAATTTGGAGACGCTGAATCCTATAGTGAGAAAATGGTTCGTATCCAAATTCAGTGAGTTAACTCCTCCCCAAAAGTTTTCATTTAAGCTGATAAGTATGAAAAAAAATCTGCTCATTACGGCCCCGACCGGAAGCGGCAAGACTCTATCGGCTTTTATACCCATAATAAATAATCTGACAGAGCTTTCAATCAAGGGCGAATTGAAGGACGAGATAAAATGCCTGTATATCTCTCCTTTAAGGGCCTTGAACAACGATATATACAAAAACCTGATATCCCCACTGAACGACCTTTACAAAATCACAGAGCTTTCCGGTAAGAAAAACATCAGCGTAGGCGTAAGGACGGGAGATACGCCGCAGAACGAGCGCAGAAAGCAGTTTGTCCGTCCTCCGAACATACTGGTAACCACGCCGGAATCCCTCGCCATAATGCTGAATTCTCCGAAATTCATCGAGAAATTTACAAGCCTGGAGTATGTCATCGTAGACGAGCTGCATGAGCTCGCAAACAGCAAGAGGGGCTCCCATCTGTCCCTGTCGCTTGAACGGCTGGCAGAATCGATAAAGCATGATTTCGTAAGGATAGGGTTGAGCGCCACTATACATCCCCTAGAAAAAGCGGCAAGCTTCCTGGCGGGTACGGATAGAGACTGTACGGTAGTGGATGCCTCATGGAGCAAAAAGATCAGCGCCACCGTCACATCCCCGGTAAAAGACCTGATTTACACGAAGGACAGCAAAATCGAAGACAGCATGTACAGGATAATAAATGATGTAATAAAAAAGAACCGGACGACGCTGATATTTACGAATACACGAAGCGGTACCGAAAGACTGGTTTTTAATCTGAAGCGGCGGTTTGGATACAAAGACGAGGAAATATCCGCACACCACGGTTCTCTTTCGAGGGAAGAGAGGTTTTCCGTGGAAGAAGACCTTAAAAAAGGCAGTCTTAAATGCGTCGTCTCCTCTACGAGCCTTGAACTCGGAATAGACATAGGCAGCATAGACAATGTCATACAGATAAATTCACCAAAAAGCATAACGAGGGCACTGCAGAGGATCGGCAGAAGCGGGCATAGTTTTAAGGACACCGCGAAAGGCCAGCTGATCATAAACAACCGCGATGATCTTGTGGAGTGTACTGTGATGCTGTATGACGGTCTGCGGAGAAAACTTGACTCATTCACAATGCCGGAAAATCCCCTTGATGTTTTGGCCCAGCACATCGTCGGCATGGCCTTAAAAAAAATCTGGGATGTAAATGAAGCCTACAGACTCATTAGGAAAGCCTATCCTTTCAGAGATCTGGATATGAAGGATTTTTTGGGATTACTGAAATACCTCGCTGGAGAATACGTATCCCTGCAGGAAAGGTCGGTATACGGCAAGATATGGTTCGATAGCTCCACAAAGAAATTCGGAAAAAGAGGGAGGCTCACCAGGCTTATATATTATACAAATATCGGCACCATACCGGACGAAGTCGCGATAAACGTTTATTTGCTCAATACAAAGAAAAAAATCGGTAACATAGAAGAGGAGTTTTTGGAGAAGCTTAAGAGGGGGGACGTTTTTGTCCTAGGAGGAAGGGTGTACAGGTTTCAGAGGGCGAGCGCCGCGGATTGTTTTGTACTGCCGGCCAACGGCGAAAAACCAAACATACCGCCATGGTTTTCAGAACAATTGCCGCTAAGCTACGAATTGGCCGTTGACATAGGCAGGTTTCGAAGGGAATTTTCCTCGCTTTTTAATACGGACAATAAAAATATAGTGTACAAAAAAGCCGCTGAAGACATGCCGGAAGGAGTGAAAAGGTACCTGTCCTCTTTTCCGGTTGATTCTAATTCAAAGGTCTCAATCTACGAATATATCAGGGAACAGCTTTATTTTACCAAGTTAGTCCCATCTGATAAGTCGATACTTATCGAGAAAACGAGCTACAATCGGAGAAATTACATAATATTTCACTCTCTTTTTGGAAGGAGGGTGAACGACGCACTGTCGAGGGTATTCGCGTTCATAATCAGCGATAAAATAGGTGAAGAAGTCGGGCTCGTGATAAATGACAACGGATTTGCACTAATCCCAAACAATTCACTGGATGAGGAGGAGGTAAAAGCCGCCATAAAAAAGGCATGCGTCTCGGATATAAAGCAGATAATAGACGACAATATTAAGCGGACGGAGATACTGCGGAGAAGGTTCAGGCACGCAGCTGCTAGAGGATTGATGATCTTAAGGAATTATAAGGGCCACAGGATAAGGGTGGAGAGACAGCAGATCAATGCCCAGTCTCTTTTAAGGATAATAAGCGAGATGGACGAGAACTTTCCGATACTGAAGGAAGCATACAGGGAGATAGAGGAGGATGTTATGGATATAAATCATGCCTCCGGAATCCTCAAAGGCATAAAAACTGGAAAGATAAAATATCCGATAATAGCCACAGAGGTGCCTTCCCCGTTCTCCCACAACCTCATAACTATCGGAGAAACGGATACCGTTTCAATCAAAAACAAGAAGGATTATGTGCGGAAACTGCATAAATTAGTGATGGAAAAGATAAACAAGAGGCAGAATGAAAATAAATGAATACATTGATCTTCTGGAGGGCATGCCTGTCGTTTATGTGCGGCCGCTGAATTCCATAGTGATTTCCGACCCGCATTTAGGGTATGAGGGACAGATGTCCTCTTTAGGCACGCTGATACCGAGTAAAAACCTGGAATTTATCAAAAATATCATCAATAAGTCTTCCATAAGCACCGGCGCTGATAGGTTGATTATAACCGGGGATTTAAAGAACGATTTTTCAGATTTAAAGCAGTATGAAAGGAAGGAGATAGGGGAGCTGATAAAGTTCTGCGAATCGCTGGGACTGGGGCTTTCGTTTGTAAAGGGAAACCATGACAACTATCTGGACAGGATTAAGAGCACTTACAATGTGGAGATATTCAAAGATTACATATGCGAAAAAGGATTTTACATCGCGCACGGCGATGAGCTGCCGGTCCTGGATGCGGATTTCTATCTGATAGGACATGAGCATCCAAGCATCGTGATATATCGTTACACTGGTTCAAAGGAGAAAATGAAGGCCTTCCTGTACGGGGATATGTACAATAAGAAGAAGCTCCTGGTTTTACCCGCCGCAAGCATTTTTGCAACCGGCACCGACATAAATGAGACGGAGAAGAAGGATCTGCTTTCACCATATCTGCGGGATTTCTGCGATGTGGATCAATTGAATGCCATCTGCATATCGCAGGAAGAAAATCTAAATTTTGGCAGGGTAAAGGACCTAAGGAATATCATCGTTTAGTTCCATCTCTATCCGATATACATTCATATTCTGATGTTTTTTCTCTACCGGCAAAAATTCGAATGGAGCACCGCTGATTGCAGTATAGTCATTTGATTTAAGTAAATCCATATACGTGAACACATTCACATCACTTTGGTCCGTGCTTTTTCTGATTACATAGACTTTTCTGCCGGCAGAACGGTTTCCGTCCGCGCATATAAGGTAGCCGTTTTCCTTTATTGCAAGAGTAGTATTACGCACTCCGCTCGAACTTAAGATCTGGATATTTAGATTGTTTTCCCCCTGTTCATGCAAAGTGTCTGAGTCCGCACATATTTCTATCCCTATCTTCATCCCCTTCCAGTAGAATGTATTCCTTATCTGGTAATCCTTTCCTATCAGTTCATAGTTGTGGTTTATATCGAAGAATGACGTGCCGCCGTCCGCTTTTTTTATCGTCGAGAAAATGACCTGTCCTTTGTAGAAGACCGGCAGAATATTGTACATTTTGTTCTCTTTTGTATGTATGACCGCCGTGCCCGGGATTATAAGCGTATTAGAGTATCTGCTCGCATCCTTTATCTTAGCAAGGATATCTTTGAATTCCGCTGGAGAGTGAGGTCTTTCATTTGCTACGTTATTGTTCATTAATCCCCATTCCGGACCCATTAGAATGTCTAAACCAGAGTATTTGTTTTTTTCTATGATACCCAGGGTTTTTTCAAGACTTGAATATACCGGATGGACAGTATTTATATTTATAACTCCCACGTTTAATACTTTTCGCATATTTTATTAAGAATGTAGAGAATATTAATACATTTTATATTACGGAAATGCCGGTAGAAAGCCCCTGTCATCCAATCAGTGCAGAATATGCTAGCTCTGTGAGAAGGCATGTAAAAGCTTTAAATATTAGTATATTCATTACTTTACAATAAGTAAACAGATAGAATCTATTATAAAAACAATAATTTAAAGGTGAAAATATGAACGGGAAAAAATTAGATGAGATTGCTAACAACACTACAGCAGGGGAAAAAACCGATTATTTAAAGGATATAGCCCTGTGGGGTTCGATGTCCGCGATATACTACGTGCTGACAGCAGGCTGTATACTCGAGAATAACGCGCTTTATTCCGCGGTATCCTCGGGATTTGGAACAGCATTTGCATGTCTATCACTGCATTATGCCCATAAACATAAAAATATGGATGTCACTTCCACAAATAGGAAGAAATTTTCGGATGCGAAATACACTACGCTCGATGAAAAAATAAACGAGGGTCATTTTTATGTTGGAAAACCATCCGAGATGGGTGAACACATTTACGAGGAAAAATAAAAGATATTAAGTATGAAAAAGCTCGATAAGATAGTTGACACAAACGACAATGCCATGAGCAGCATAGACAAGGTCGTCGAGTACTACGCTGCCACGTCGAGGAACGATAAAACTTCTGGAAACGGGCATACTCCTTGCAGAAAGACAGGGTGTTTTATCAGGACAAAACATCTGCTTGGTATACTTGGATTAAGTGCCGGTGCCGCAATGACCGAGGCTGATGTATTGGACAGGCTAAATGACATAGGAGCCGTAAACACACCCACTGGCGTTTCGTACAAAACAGGAAGTCATGAATCCATCTTAAACATCGTAACTAACAATCCTTATTTTCACACTGTTTCCCATCTACTGTATAGCTTAGGAATATCCGGAGGACCAAATAACACTCTTGGTATATTTGCAGCGGCCGGCTCTTTGGTAGTCGGAGGAATCGCCGCCAGATCCTACATTCATTTGAAGAATTTTAAAGTCAATGATAGCGGTGAGTATGCGGGCAATAGATACAAGATGGCTCTTTTATCTGCAGGCTTTTTGGGTGCGGGGGCTTATGCCGGTTTGGGGTCGCTGCTGTCTGTGATAGACGGTACATTGTACGGGGCACCTCTCTCTACTCTGGGATATGCGGGAGCATCCGTATTGTCCACATTAACAGGAGTCTACCTTGGCATGCACTACCTTAAGAATAGATTCGCTGACAAGCGTGGAAACAAGTAATCCGTTTCTTTTTTTATTTGCCGTGTAAAATACAAAATAACCAATGTATTTAACTTTCCTTTGTTTAGTATAGATTATGGCTGAGAATAAGGTAATCGTGATCGGTGCCGGCTCTACCGGTTCTTTTATAACCCATGACCTGGCGAGCAGGGGGTTTGACGTCATGGTCGTTGAAAAAGGCAACATAATCGGCGGAACCAGCGGCAGATTTCACGGTATGCTGCACAGCGGCGCGCGGTATGCAATGAACGACGTTAGGGCCGCACAGGAAAGTATAACAGACAACAGAGTTATATCCGAGATAGCTCCTTTTTGCGTTGAAAATACAGGCGGATTGTTTGTAGCGTTAAATGATGAAGATATATCCTTCCAGGGCAAGTTCGAAAAAGGCTGCAGTTCTGCGGGAATACCAATTGAAAAACTTGATACCGCTGCGGTATTAAGAGAAGAGCCGTTTATAAACAAGGATGTGAAAGTTGCCTACAGGGTCCCTGATAAAACCATCAATTCCTTCAGGTTTATAACCAGCCTGCTTTTAACCGCCAGGAGGGAAACGGCAAAGGTGTATCTTAACACAGAAGTGACGGATTTTATAAAGGAAGGGAAAGATGTAAAGGGCATTAAATTAAAAAACAATTCCACCGGCGAAACCGGCGAAATCAGGGCAGACCTGATAATTAACGCGGGAGGGGCATGGGCATCCCGGCTTGTAGGCGATAAACTAGGTATCAACAGCATAGATATGATACTGTCAGCGGGTACCATGGCCGTAATAAACAGGCGGTTCACCAAAAACATAATAAACCGGTTAAGGGACCCTTCCGACGGAGATATAGTCGTACCGTTCTTTAACGATTCTATTATAGGCACTACAGCGTTTATAGTCGATGACCCGGAAAACTTTGAAATTGACAAGGACGACATAAACTTTCTGCACAAGGCCGGCAGCGAGATGATTCCGGTGCTTGCAAATTATCCTGTTTACAGGTATTATGCGGGTGTTCGGCCTTTAATTTCTGCGGGAGAGGATACGGATAGCAGGAAGGCAAGCAGGGACTTCAGGATATTTGATCATTCCGATAGCGATAACATAAATAATTTAATCAGCATCGTAGGCGGCAAGCTGAGCACCTCCAGGATAATGGCCAAAGAAATAGGTGATTTTGTTTCGGATAAGATGAATGTAAAGCAGGATTCAAAAACCGATAAAATAAAGCTGTTTTGGCCCGAGATCAGCAGGGAAAACATAGAAGAGATGTCGAAGTCCCTCAGGCTGGACAAAAATCTGCTTGCAGAGCTGATGAACGAATCGAATGGCAAGACCTACTCGGATGTCTACTCCAATACGCTGGATATACTGTACTCAAGGGAGCTGTTTAACTGACATGGAATTGAACGGTAATTTTAAGATAGATTCCCATGTTGAAAAGGTATGGGGGATAGTGTCCGATGCAAACGAATTCGCAAAGTGTCTGCCGAACGTAACTTCAACGGAAGTAAACGGGGATAGTTTCCAGCTGCAGTTCAAGGCGGATGCAAAGAAATATACGGCCAAGTTCCTGGGAGCAGGTTACCTTTCCAGTCTGAACATAAAATTCTCCGCCGATTTAAAGGAAAAACAGGAAAACAAGCATGTTCTTATACAGGGAACCGGCTCTACAATCGGTCTGAAATTCACTTTAAGCCTATATATAGATCTGGACAAGCAGGACAATTCAACGGCGGTAACATGGAAAGCAGATATAGAACTGGGCAAGATGGCGAAACTTTTCGGAAATGATGTCATGCAGCAGGCCGTGAATGACGTGGTCAATCAGACGATAGATAACCTGGAAAACCTGCTTAAATGAGATTTTATTCCAAAAGTGCATTTTACGGTTGTCCGTTGGAAATATTTATATATAAAATATATCATTAAGAGATATCTAAAAACGATATGCTTTACTTAGACTTATGATAAAAAATGCTTACGTTAGGAGCGGCTTTAAGAATGAAAACCTCATACTGACAGTGCTTGTCATCGGAATCCTGATGGCTTCAATCGATTCCACCATAGTTCTTCTGGCTTTCCCGGCCATAACCCAGGCACTGCACTCCAACCTCTCCACGATAATCTGGGTGATTCTTATATATATGCTAGTAACTGCGGTTGCCGCAACCCAGTTTGGAAGGATAGGTGATTTGTTTGGAAGAGCCAGAATATTCAATTCAGGAATCGCAGTATTCACCGTTTTTTCATTTATGTGCGGGATCGCTCCTACAGACATAACTCTCATCATATTCCGCGGTTTCCAGGCCCTGGGCGGTGCGATGATGGCATCCAACAGCGGTGCAATAATAGCCGACACTTTCCGGAGGGAAAAACTTGGAAAAGCATATGGTTTCACGGGTATGGGCTGGAATGTCGGAGCGATGCTCGGTATAGTCCTGGGAGGGGTGATAACCACGTTTATAGGCTATAGATACATATTTTTCATAAACGTACCGATAGGTCTGGTCCTTTTTGTTCTTGCGCTGAAATACATCAAAGACAATTCAAGGGAGAAGGAAAAATTAGACTTAATAGGAATGCTCCTGTTGGGTGTATCCCTGTCCGCAATCCTTTATTCCGGCGTAAGAATAGCATCCGTTGGGATGAATCTTCTGAATATCCTGGTATTAGTAGTCGGTTTTCTTCTGTTGCTGCCGTTTTATTTCAGGGAGAAAATATTTGCGAATCCCGTGATAAAACTTGGCATGTTCAAAAACAAAGTGTTTAGAAATTCAGTTTTGGCTTCGATGTTTCAGGGCCTCGGTTTCATGGGTGTGGCCTTCATGCTCATAATGTATCTGCAGGGAGTAAGAGGGCTGAGTCCGTTTTCCGCTTCTTTGCTGCTCCTTCCCGGTTATGTTTTAAGCGGAGTGCTTTCTCCTTTTATGGGCAGATTTTCGGACAGATACGGTGCGAGACTGTTGGCCACCCTCGGTTTATTTATCATGATCCTCGGAATTCTGGTATACTTTGCATTGACCGCCAATTCCACTGTATATATAGTTTTAATAGGTTCGGCCATAACAGGCTTCGGCGGAGCAATGTTCTGGCCCGCGAATAACAGCGCCGTGATGAAAAGCAGCGAGGCCGGAAGATTTGGAACGGCCTCGGGTATACTGCGTTTGTTCGGCAGCATAGGGATAATGGGAAGCTTTATTATTGTAATAGTGACCGCTACTCTGGCCATTCCGCGCTACCTTGCGTTCGAAATATTCGTGGGCACTTCCAAATTGATAGGAGGAGTAACGACAAGTTTTGTCAAGGGAATGCATTTTTCTTTTATATTCTTAATCGCAATGCTTGTCATTGCGGCCTTACTGTCACTTACTAGAGGAAATGAAAACGCAGCAAGTTATATTAAAAAGTAATCACTTTTAAGTGATAGAAAAGTTTAAATACTACCTGCAGTCTAATAAACAAAAGGAGGTAAAAAT
The DNA here is from genome assembly GCA_021802505.1 of Nanobdellota archaeon. Taxonomy (GTDB): domain Archaea; phylum Nanobdellota; class Nanobdellia; order Parvarchaeales; family Parvarchaeaceae; genus Parvarchaeum. The sequence continues at coordinate 35,011 of JAJZXE010000002.1, read as the reverse complement.
ATGAAATTGAATGATCTTTTGAAAAATGAAAACCGCACGAAAAGCGTGGGGAACAGCGGGTTTTACGGACTGTACAACACGTTTGAAAGGATAAAAGGCCTTGACAGTATAAAAGAAAACCAGTTTGAAAAGTATGCGAATTACTTCGTAAAAAACATAAAACAGTACACCCCTACAGATCTTATCTATTTTGTCGGTAGTAAAATTGGCGAGATAAGTTCTGAGCGCGAAAAGAAGCTTCTGAGCGAATACAACAAAGCGGCATGGAACAGCCTCGCTAAAAAATACGGGATGGAGAAATTCTTTGATTCCGGAGATCCGGGACATGCCTCCAAATTAAAAAATCTGTTTTATAACATCGGTGAAAAGGCATACTCTGGGATGGGCAAACTCTCCGGTTATTTATCCGATGCCGGCAGCGATTTCAAGAGATACATGGATGATGAAGGAGATAACAGGGTTAAAACATACTTTAGCGGTTTAAAAAATAAAACGGTCAATGGCGCAAAATACGGGATAAACAGGATAAAAGACTATCTAAATGAAGATTAATGCTTTTTCCTCATAATGAAAAACAGGGAAAAGAACACGGTAACCTCCATAACAATAACAATCGTTATGGAAAAAATTGACGGGTCGTTCTGAAAGTACGAGGGAACGGCAAGAAATATCAATATAAACGCGCTTAAAAATGACGCTATTCCGGCAAAAAAGGCGTAGAAAACGTCTTCCTTTCCTATCATACACCGTGGTTTGCGTATTCTTCCTTCAGTTTTTTGAATATCTCATCGCTTAAGCTGTCTGAATAGTAATACTTCTTTATCGCATTTTCAACCAGTTTGGAAGGATCATTGATGTATTCAACCAGCTGTAAAATGTATTTTTCAATCGTCTCTATCTGCGAGTCCTTTACCTTCTGCGTATCCAGTTTATACGTGAATTTTCCGGTGTTTATCTTTCCGGTCAGGTTTATGTAGGCTATCGCGGTATCGACTTCCTTTTCATCGGTTTTGTTTTCGAGTGCAAGCATCCTTCTGTAGAGTGCGAGCTGCCTTCTGTGTTTTGATCCCTGTTCCTCCGATCTGTCGGTCTTAAAGTCTATTATCAGCAGTCTGTTCCTGGCTTTATTAAGGAACACGGCGTCGAGTTTTGCCGTCATCCTCAAATCTGCCTTTATTTCGGGAAAAACTGCGCTCAGCGGCATATCTATTGTTTTTTCCGCCTCTATCTCCTGCGAATTGTACTTTGCATTTATCTCTTCTATTATGTTTTTTATGTTTCCGAATACCTTCTTTTCATCCTCGTTTAATTCTTCCTCTTTTATCTTCCCCTTAAAGTACTCCTCTGCCAGTTTGTGCGCCTTTGATCCGAATTCCGTGCTTTTTGTTCTTTCTTTTATGCCCAGAACATCCCTTTTTATGAAATTAAGAGGGTCCGAAAGCGAATCCAGAAGCGAGAAAGATATCGTTCTCAACTTACCGTCAAAGTAACTGCGCACCCGGTCCATAAGCCATTTATCGTTGTCTGTCAGCAATGCTTTGGCCTCCTCGTATTTTTTATTGACAAACATGGAATAAGCCTCCTCGTATCTTTTCTTGTACGGAGCGGGCTCGTCTTCTATCTCTTCAAAAACCCTTTCCGCCAGCCCTTCTATATAGTAATCCTCCGAGAGTGCGGGGTTTACGGCAATAAATAAGCTTTCCTTTGCGCGTGTAAATGCGACGAAATCGACCCTTATCCCCTCCTCAAGAAGCTCCTCCTTTACGTCTATATCCTTCACCTGTTTTATTATGGAGTTGGTTACGAGATCTATAAAACTCGTCTTATTGTTCTGTTTTTTCGGTACGTATACGACATTGTCAAATTCCAGGCCCTTTGACTTGTGCACCGTTGTAAGTATGAGATTTTCCTTCTGGTCGTTTGATTCATAACTGTCCTCCGCAGCATAAAGATACACAAGTATATCGTTGAAATTCGGGATTTCGTTATTATCAAAGTAATCATTGATGTTTTCGAGTATCGCCGCCGCGCTTATGTAGTAATCGTTGTCAAGCGACACCGAGATCGGAAGTATGACTTCATTAAAAAGGCGGTTAACGCCGTAGACATCCAGTGCGGATTCCATCCTGTCAAAAAAAGGTTTTGCAAGCCTCTTGATCTCTTCCATTCCGATCTCTTTTTTCCTGTATCTTTCTTCTATTTCGAAGGCCTTTCTAAGCGGTACACCGGAAAACGGCGTAAAGATGGCCTTTATCACGTCCTTTTCATCTCTGTAAAATATGCCCTTCAGATAGTCTATCACCGCATTCTTCGCCCGTTTTGAAACGGAAGCGCTGGCAGTCGTTGCATATTTTATGTTTTTTGAATCAAGCAGTCTGGAGATGCTTATTATCTGGTCGTTCGTCCTTGTTATTATTGCGGCTTTCCTGCCCTGCAGCGTCAGATCTATGGCCAATTTGACCGCTATGTTGTCGGTATTGCTGCCGACAAACTCCGTGACTTTTCCGCCCTCTCCCTTGTTTCCCTTAAACTCGTTTAGCTCCTCTTTGTAACTCGGATCCTTTGTTTTTCTTAAAAAGTACTCCTTTGCATATTTAATAATCTCGCTGTAACTCCGGTAGTTTAATCCCTTTGTCAGGCTTTCCAGATCGGGGAGTTTCTGGAATTCTATGAAATTTTTAAGGCTGCCCCCCTGAAAACCGAATATGGACTGTTTTCTGTCTCCGACGAGAAACAGGTAATCCCCGACTAGCCGGGCTATCTCTGCTTCCACATCGTTGAGATCCTGCAGTTCATCTACCAGTACATATCTGTAATGTTTCTTCAACGGGTCGTATTCCATTATAAACCTGCTGAGAAGGTCGTTGTAATCTATCCTTTTTTCCCCCTTTTCCCGTTCATAGTCCTTGAATGCAATTATAAAATAGTCCAAAAACGCGAGGATTTCGTTTACCGATATTCCCCCCATATTCTCAAGGAATGATCTGTTCATGAGATCCTCCTTTGTTCTTTCTATGTTTATAGAATCGGGGGTTATGCCGAAACTTTTTATGTATCTTATGGAATTTTCTATTTTCGGTATCAGTTCCTGTATGATGTAATCCCTCTCATAGTTGAATGCACTGTTGTTTTCCAGGCTTTTGAAGATGGAAAAACGGATGAAATTGTTGCTTACAAGATCATATTCCTTTCCCTGCTCTGAAAAATAAAGATTGCAAAAACTGTGAAAGGTCGAGATTGTAAGTCCGTTTATTCTTGAACCCTCCATCCCGTTTTCCTTCAGTTTAAGGCTTATCTTATCAAACATTTCATCCACCGCCTTGTTTGTAAACGTCAGGCAGAGTATCTCCCTCTCGCTTACGCCGCTTTTTATCAGTTCTATAACCCTGTCAGCAAGAGAAGTCGTCTTACCCGTTCCGGGATTTGCCTTTATGAATATGTTCTTATCCGGTTCCATCTGATATTATTATATGGAAGCTTTATTATAAAACTTTGAAGATTTAACCAAAAAATTTTTAAATCCAGCCTCTGTATACAATAAATGGAAAGGAAAGTCTACACCAAAATGAATGAGATACTGAAAGCAGAGCACACCGCCTTGATAGTGTGGGATGTGCAGAAAATGCTTGTTAACAGTATATACAATAAAGAGGAATTTCTTAAAAACATGAATAATCTCATCAACACCGCAAGGAGTAAAAAAATACCCGTATTTTTCACAAAGATAACACCCCTGCCGCAGGAATTTGAATCTCCGGCCAGAAAATACTCTTTGGGTAAACTGAAATTCGATCTTTCCCGGCTGCCGGCGGAGATGTTTGAACTCGAAATACCTCCGGATAAAAACGAGATAGTGATAAATAAAAATACGGCAAGTATTTTCATCGGCACGAATTTTGAATTGATGGCAAGGAATGCCGGAATAGAAACACTGATCATAGCGGGAATAGCCACCGAGGTAGGCGTCGAATCAACCGCCAGAGACTCCTCCAACAGGGGTTTTTATACAGTTGTAGCCTCAGATGCCTCTTCTTCAAGCGATAAAGAAGCGCATGAAAGATCCACTGCGAACATGAAAAAGCTTTTTGATGTTTTAACGACAGACGAGATAATAAGCGATTTGGGCTGAGTTACCCGCCTGATATTTATAAATATAATCACCTTTTTAACGGTAATATGGAAATGAAGGAATTCAATAAGACCAAAAGACAATTGTCCGTAATGGGAGTAGGCACGTGGGAACTCAGCAGCAACAGGGAAGAAAACGTAAGAGCGATAAGATATGCGGTAGACAACGGCATTAATTTCATAGACACCGCGGAAATGTATGGTACCGAACCGGTTGTTAAGGAATCAATAGAAGGCTACGATAGGGAGAAACTTTTTATAGCAAGCAAAGTCTGGCCTACACATTTCAAATATGACGATGTTATAAACGCGTGCGAAAACAGCCTTAAAAACCTGGGAACGGATTACCTTGATCTTTATCAGCTGCATTGGCCGAGCAAGTCCATTCCGATAAAAGAAACAATGCGGGCCATGGAAAAGCTCGTCGAAGACGGAAAGATAAGGCACATCGGGATAAGTAATTTTTCACTGGAAGAAACAAAAGAAGCCCAGGCAGCAATGTCCAAGTATGAAATCTCTTCGAACCAGGTGGAATACAGCATAATCACCAGGGACATTGAAAAAAGCGGATTATTCGACTACTGTAAAGACAATGGCATCGCCGTAATAGCCTACAGCCCGCTGTCTCACGGTAAAATTTTCAGCAATACCGCACTTCTTTCCGACCTTAAAAAGGTAGCGGAAAGATATTCAGCGACTCCCGCGCAGGTTTCGTTGAGCTGGCTCCTGCATAAAGAGAATACATTCCCGATTCCAAAAGCGAGCAATATGGAGCACATGAAAGAGGATATAGCCGCGGCGGCCTTGGATTTAAGCAGAGAAGACCTATCCTTGCTGTCTGATCTGGAGGAGAAATATTACACCGAGCCCATATCCAAACAGCACAAGAAAAGCGAGGACAAGATAAATAATTACAATTTCAAGGAAGAAAAGACGGATTAAAGGCATTAAAATAAAAAGAACAATGGATAGTTATGACATGCAGCACTATAGATCTCTTAAACGTGCTCGGAAAGAAATGGGACGCTTCCATACTTGAAGAGATAAACAACAATAAGAACATAAATTTTGATAAGTTACTGGGTTTAAACGTCAATATATATCCGAAAACGCTGAATAAAGCACTGAATGACCTCATAAAGAGAGAGCTTATCACAAAAAAAATATATTATGACGGCAAACTAAAGAGAAGCGAATACAACGTTACGGAAAGCGGAATCAAGCTGTTATCAGAATTTGAATCCTTCAAAACTGCCAATTGTAAAGGCAGAGTAGCGGAGATCAAGCCCTGCGGGGAATGCGAACAGGGACCGAATGGTAATAACCATTGAGTTACAGTATTTTATAAAAATAATGAAACAGAGATATGAATATGAATGACGATGAAAAGGGAATAAAGGCGTTTTTTAAGCCGATTATCGGTCTGATGCAGGATCAGTACATAAAATACGTCCCTTCCTACGGAAACAGCTTCTTTTTCACCATAGGGATATATCTTCTGGAATTGTTTGTGATACTTGCTCTTACAGGAATGGTTATGCTTATCTTTGGCCCGTACTGGTGGGATACAACCGCTGTCGGTACTCTTTTCAGGAGTATCCACCTGTGGGCGGCAGAGGCGTTTGTGACCCTGATGTTTATACATTTATTTGTGAATTTTTCGACGTCTGCGTTTAAAAAGAAAAAACTGGTTTGGATGATAGGCAGTGTCTTATTGATGCTCGTTCTTCTTGAATTTGCATTCGGGGTGGGAGTCCAGGGCGGACTGCTTTCGCAGTGGAATGACAAGGCGGGCGCTGACCTGTGGAACGGATTCGGCCTGGGTTTCTGGGTAAATCCGTTGAATCAGGGCGCAGTTTTAGGATGGCATGTAGCGATCATACCCATTATGCTGTTATTGCTTATCTTTCTCCATTATTCTCTCGTTAAAAAAGACGGACTGAGCAAACCTTATAGAAAAGACATTCCGTATAAGATGGTGAAAGCGGACCATAAAAAAATGTACAGAAGGATGGTGTATATATTTATAATAGTAATGGTATTCGCATTTGTATTCAGCTCTCCGTATATAGCGCCGCTTACGATAAGCCAGGCCGCAGATTCAAACCCTTCGAATACCGCGGCGACATTACTGCAGGAATACAATTTCTCATCGGGCACGGCAACATACCTGGACACCATAGATCCTTATACTTTCAGCACGAGATCCGTTTATTTTTCCGTACCTTATTCCTTTTATATCCAGTCCGCAAACAAAACGGATGAACTCGCGGTTTTATCCGCTGAAAACGCCTCGCAGCAGAAACTTGATTTTGCACAGGCGTATTCCTATTTTGAAAACAACGGCTCCGTTGCAAACGCAATGAATTCCAATAATCCCCTGTTAGTTGCGACGGCAGAACTTACCCAAATGGCGGAATCCGGAGAATACCAGTTTGTTGTACAGAATGAAAGCGCTAGCGGACTGGATGAAACTTATGTTCTCAGATTTCTGTATGATACAGGCGCTTTAACGACCGCGGCTACACATTATGGCTTGAGGACCGCACAGTTTGGAATGCTCAGGGTCGGGGCTCCGCCATGGTCGATACAGTACTGGCTGATCCCGTATAACCTGCTTGAAATAGAAACGGCGAACATACCGTGGTGGACCGATCTCTACAACGGTTCCGTAGCTTTGTTGGTGTTTTTCGTCCTTCTGCTTTTCCCGTTCATTCCATATCTGAACAGATTACCGGATAAACTTAAATTATATAAATTGTTCTGGAACAGGTATACGAATCCGGAGATGCGCAGGACAAAGAAATAGGCTAACCCTAAGGATAGCATAACTATATAACGTTATAAAAGTCGTAATAATTATGGGTTTTGTAGATGAGTTGGCTTTGGAATTGTTTACAGTAGCATTTCTAGGATTTTTGATGGATTATGTGGTTCTTGCAATATACAGGGATTACAGAGCGAGGTACGTAAATAAATCCAATTCAAAAGTGAGCATAGAATCTCATCTCCAGGGTTCCATATATATGGTTGCCGCTATTACCGTGTTCATACTTGTAATGGGTTTCTATGGAGAGATTACCTGGAGTTTACCGGGTGCATATAATCTGCTTTTCTATGATCCGTACATTCTATTGGGAATAATCTCCTTAGGGTTTGTCTTATCTGTCAAATACAACCAGAAGCTGCAGTATGTCGGTTTGATGGCGTTATTTGCCGGATTGGTTCTGATAGAATACGGCGTGTCGGGATATAACCTAGGTTACACGAATTCCCCGCTCGCATTGTTGGGGCTTTATACAGCTTTCGGTCTAGCAGGCATATTTGCATATCCTACTACATTAATTATGGACAGATATAGAAGCAATGGGAGCAATAAACCTCTGAATAGAAATTATATAATATTTATCGTCCTATTCCTTCTCTTTATAACACTGGGTTCGCTGCTCGCGGCCTATATAGGTGGAGTTGCAGTTCCTGCGCATTTAGCCGCTCCTCCTTAAAGCTGTCATTGATTTAAAGAAAAACTATTAATATTATCTACTTTCTAATAAACAAAATGAGATTAGAAATGCTTTTAGGTGCAATGACCAACCTGGAAACACAGGAATACGGAAGTCCGTATGAGGTCATAGAAAACATAAAATATGCAAAAGAAAGGGGAATAGATGTACTGATAGGCCCGGAATGGAGTCTTACCTGTCCACCCGGAGTATTCTCGAAAGGCATGATAAAAGGCAAAAAGATCTCAAAGGTGATTGATATCCTATTCAATGCGCCAGATTATATAGAATATGCACCCAGGGATGCAAAAAAGATACTGATTGAAAAGGCGGATATGGAATCTGATAAATTTAACGATTATCCGTATATTCCGCACTCAAAAAAAGAATTTGAAAAGATATTAACAGCTGTCGCCAGCGCGAGCAAAAACTCCGGGATGTTGATTTACCCTGGTACAGCCATGTTCTATGACAAGGACAGGATACTTTATAATGTTATGCCGGTAATAAAAGATGGTAAAGTGCTTAAGGCAGTGTATAAATTTAACGATGGCCTCGGATCCAAGTTCAATTTAGAGGGCAGTTTAATGCTTTATCCCTCGGAGACATCGAAGGATCCGGATTATTCCCTATCCTACGGGAAAGACCCGATAATTGATTTTAACGGGATAAAAACCTCCGTAGAAATCTGTGCGGATGCAGGCATATTAAAAGAACACGGCATAAACAATCTTGATCTGCAGGTATTATCATCATGCGGCAATTCTTCAACAGTTTCAGCGGTAAATAACAGAGGATATATTGCAGTCGTTGACGGATTCAAGGAACCCGAAGTGAAGGTAATAAGAAAATACATGCCGAGACTGAAACCTGTGGAAAGAAATGAGAGAATGAAGATATTCTCGCTTGAATTTTATGTAGATTAGTTGACTGTATTTTCCTCACGCTTATTTCTAAGATAATTTTTTGAAAAATAATAAAGAAAAGGTGCAGCCACTATCAAACTTACTGGTAAAAGTACCTGGGTATAACTCATATTTGCGATTATGTCATTGTAGTTGTTAATGGTAAGGTAATTATGCAGCGATACAAGGGACTCGGCTCCCGCCAGGCCCAAATAAATGCCTCCCAGCATTTCTCTGTTCTGCAGCCCTACCTTGCTGTGAAGCTTTTTGGAAAATACATAAAAAAATATGTTTGCAGCCAGGTATGAGCCTATCGCAGTCGGTATCATCCCGATGTAATTGAACAGTTTAGCCATGATGGGATTCGCCTCCTGCCCGCCCCGGTAATCTATGCCGAAAACAGTAAGCAGCCTGTCGGATAATACTGCAGCGCTTTCGTAGAGCAGTTTAAATTTAACCGAAAGATTCGTTTTATAAAAATTTTTAATCTCCAGATAAATCTTCCTAAAATAGTATCTGATATTTTTATCGCCCGGTAACGCTTCACTTTTATCGTCTACCAGGGAGTCCAGGCTCATTACATTTACAAAACTTGATGGTTTATAAGCCCTTTTTTCTTTTAGGTGTGAGCACTCTATAGTAGACAAAACCTCCTATGGTCTGCAGTAGCCCTCCCAATAAAACCGGGAAAGGAAGTGAAATGTCCATAAGGTATCCGGATAGACCGGAACTCGTCTGCGATACCCTGTTTGCTACGCCCATCACGCTTGACGCCGTTCCGTAATCCTGGGAATTAACTCCGCTCATGTTGACTGCGCTTCTGGACGGCGATCCAAAGCCCGCAATGAAGGAACGTATCATGAAGAAAACAGAGGATAGTATAAAAAGAGGAGAAAAGGCAATGATGATTAGCATTGCTCCCTGCAGTGTTCTGGTATATGATGCCGTAAACACTATGGAAAATTTTGTGAGATATGCCCGTTTGGATGCCAGATACGCGGCAATTGCAGTGGCCGCATAGGAGATGGTATATATTATCCCTATCAGACCGGTATCCACACCAAATCTCAGTTCAAACCACAGCGGGAGCAGGGGCAATGCGACCCCCATACCAAAACCATTGAACAGATTCGCGGTTATTATCCTCAGAGAGTATTTAGCGCTTTCCTTTTTCATCACCCTTGTAGTTTTCTTCGGTCGTCTGACCTCAGTCACAAACAGTAAAGATATGAGTGATATCAGTATCATAAACGCCGAAAACCCGAATAATAGCCTGAAACTGAGTATGTCTCCGATAGAATTTATAAGAAAGCTTCGCAGATAAAGCAGCAGGCCTCCGAATATGGCGAAGCCGGACCCTACATAAGTCGTCTGCGCGAGTTTTTTTACCCTCTCTTTCTGCTCTTCCCAGTTGCTTACTATAAGCGCTGTAGATCCCGGTGAAAAAGTACCGCGCATCCCCCCCGCAATGCCCGCGATCCCGCCTATCACTGCGGCGATGACTATCACGAAAAAATTAGTTGAAAGCGCGAGCATAATCAGCGCTGTGAGCGGGAAAAATTCTCCGATTATAAGGGATTTTTTGTATCCGACCCTGTCACCCAGTGCACCCAAGAGAAGCGATAACACCGCGTTAAATGACATTATAACGAAATATATTATCCCTATGGATATTATATTGTAATGCAGTGCAAAAAGATACAGTGGTAGGGCCAGCGTGACAAATATAAGCGAGATGCTTCTCGTAGCCCTTGAAATCAAAAAGAACTTGAAAGTCCTTTCCTCCCCGTCTGTATTTTTCATTAACTGATTATGAAATAATAATATATACGCTTATCATGAAAAGGGTTTAATCTTTGGATGGTTTAAAAAAATATGGATAATGTGGGGAATAAAGCCGCGATAGGGATCATAAAGAAGGGCAATTATATTCTTATAGACCTGAGAAAATTAAAACTCGGCAGGATATGGGAGGTTCCCGGCGGGGGAATAGAAGAGGGAGAAACTCCCGAAGAAGCGGTAAAGCGCGAGATAAAGGAAGAGGTGGACATAACAGCCAAAAGTATAACGTCACTGGGACAAAAAAATGAGGCGGTACACTGGCTGCACACCGGAATTGATTGTTTTTTCCTGATAACTTCGTTTTCAGGCGAGCCGCATGCTCTTGACGTAGTGGACAAGGAAACGATAGATGCAAAGTGGATAAAGATAAGTGAAATAAAAAACCTGCTGAATGTGAGCTGGAGGGTTGTAGATGCGATGTGTTTCCTATCCATGCATTTTCCGGTTCTTAAAGGGGAATATAAACGTATAAAAAATACATTCGACAACCGTCCAAATTATTCTTTCGAACAGTTTTCATGCTCATCAAAAAGCAATCATCCGTTTTTCAGATATAAAAATTATCTGGATATGAAGACTGTGGGCAAGATAAATGACATAATAGAAAACATCAAGCCCCCTATACTGCAGATAAACCCCGGATACGGCAGGATAACGAACGCTCTCATTAAAAAATTCGGAACAGTTGATGCGGTTGAATTATCCCCTGAAATAAGGGGAAAATTAAAGGGCGAATTCGGGGATAAGATACGCTTCATAGACGGCATTCCCGAAAAATTCAAATCCGACAGAAAATACAACGGTATAATCGCCTTAAACTCATATATATACCAGCCATCCTACCTGCTTTTCATTAAAAGTATACTTTCAGCGATAAACCGCGGGGGAAAGCTGATATTCTCGCCGTTGGAACTGAAGTATCACATACCCTCTTCCTCTTATATATCATATGGACATTCGGTAAAACTTATTGAATCCTATACCAGATTTTTCGCGGATTTCGGATTTACGGTTGAGGATGAACGCGGAATCACAATAGACCGGCTTAACAGCATAAAATCCAGGATTTTATCGTTCAAAAGATAATATCGTTCCTACGATATAATAGAAATGTTTATATATCTTAATGAAATAATTAAAGAATGGAAAAAATCGTCATAGCTGCATTTGCCGGCAGCCTGAGACAGGATTCCTTCAACAAGGCAATAATAAATACGGCAAAGAAATACGCACCTGAAAACATAGAAATAAACGTACTCGATTTAAACGGCATACCTCTCTACAACCAGGACGAAGAGGGCAGCATGCCGGAAAGCGTGAGAAACTTTAAAAACGCCCTAACGGGGGCGGACGCAATACTGATTGCAACACCGGAATACAACAGATCGATTCCTGGAGTATTAAAGAATGCGATAGACTGGGCTTCCAGGCCATACGGCAACAATTCCTTTGATGATAAGCCGGTTGCAACGATAGGTGCGAGCGGCGGCGCCATAATAGGGACGGCGGTTGCACAATATCATCTACGGCAGATATTCTCTTTTTTGAATGCTCATCCCCTGGAGAGACCGCAGGTCTTCATCGGAGGCGCGGGCGAAAAAGTGGAAAAGGGCTTGTTTATCGATGAGGATACCGTGACCTTAATAAAGGATCTGGTTGAAAAATTAGCGGCGTGGGCTGTACGGCTCAGAAAATAGGGTATAAATTCTATAAAAAACCATAAATCAGATGGCGGAACAGAAAGAAGGGACCGATCTCGTTTCTTTGCTGGATGTTTCAATAAATCCTGATAAAAAAATAAAGGATAAATCCAGATATGATCTACATTCAATTCTGTCGGAATTCAAGGATAAGGTGGGAGAAAAGAGGTATAGGAGATTGGAGGAAGAATCGGTAAAGAACCCATCCCAGTTTAAATACGTTTTCGGCATGTATTATTCCGCAGCATCCGATTACATGAAAAAATATGCGGTAAAGGGCTTCAACCAAAGTGCATATTATTTCGGCACCGCCTACTCCGCTCTCCGCACGTTTGAAAAAGATCTGTTGAAAAACGGATATAATATATACAACTCAGTCTGGTTTAATTCAAAGGACAGCTTTACGAAGATGCACCTTCTGAATTATCTCGACAAAACAGAGGTGAAATACCTGAAGAAAAACGGGTTGTATCAGAAGGAAAGCGAGATAATCTACCCTTTCTGGATAGCGATGAATGCGGTTGCAATACTTCCGCTTGCAAAGGAGGGATTGATAACGCCGCGCGAATACGCCGCCTTTCTTGTCGGACTCGGAGACATGTTCTTTGTGATCAATATGATGATATTGTCCGCTCTGTGGCGCGGTGCGCACATAAAGAATAAGATGATGAAACTCTTAAACTATAACACAAACAGCGAAAAAGAATAAGACAGCAGAAAGATTCTAGCGGTCAAGCAGTGCCTTCCTTAACGCTGCAACATGCTGTACGGGCATTAACAAAAAAAGCAGGGAATACGGCCCTTTTAAGACTCTTTCCCGGTATCCTTTCCAGTAGGCATACTCCCTTGAAAAACCATCAATAAACGACTTAAACCCCTCTATATTTGAATAATTGTAATAACCGGCGGACAACAAAAGCAGTGAGACATCCCAGTACCTGTATCTGTTTTTATCTGCATGGATTGCCTGCTCCGCATCGATTATATAAACGGAATCGGAATTGCATATGAAATTATCAAGCTTTGAATCCCCAAGAACATAACCTTCTTTATGCACCTCTGACAATAACTTTCCTATTCCGCCGCCGTTGCAGTAATCATTCTTTCCCTCTATGAACTGCCGCCTTATCTCCCTCTCATCCATATTAAAACTATAAACTTCCGGTTTTTTCAGTTTGTTTTCGGATCTTAAAAAGTTTAATTCTCTTTCAAGTCTGCTCTTTGACGAGGAAGCAAACGGATAAAACGGATGAAGTAACCGGGAAAGCCACCATTTGGAAGAATTAAAACCATTATATTTTTTTACGATCTCCTTTCTGCCGTCCCGGATGTTTATATTTACCTGGCTAAAGACCATAGGAATCAATGACTAGAACGGATATAAATAATTTTAAAGCCTATTTTTCAAAGAGCAGCAGATAATGATATTTTAATTCCAATTCTTTTGACTGCTTAAAACCTATACTGCCCATGTCCTCTATTACCTGAGATTTACCAAGCCGTATTTTCAATGGCGGTCCGAAAGGGGTTTCCTCCGGCTTGAAATCCAGGACGGCTATGTACCTCTTCGCTATTTTTTGTATATTTTTAAGCACATCTTCCCTGCATTCATATACAAGATCATGGTACACATTCGACATGAAAACCAGATCATACTTTCCCTTGTTGTAATGGCAGATATCCTCCTTGATTGTTTTTATACCGCTGTTTTTCAGATCCTCAAAATACCTATCATTAAAATCCAGAACAGTCACATCGTCGGTAAATTGCATAAACTTTTTACCGAAGAACCCGTCCCCCCCGCCTATATCGATCACGCTGTAGCCCTTTTTTATGTCTAAAAAGCCGAGGATTGACTGATCATCAAGACCGCTGATCCTCCTTATTTCGTCCATCATATCATTATTATATCTAAGGCTATAGAATTAATAATACTATGCATAACCCGGCAAACTATTGTACTTTGCTGTGCACATCTAAACCGGTTTATACAGTCTTTTAAAGTTTAAATATCAACGAAATTTAATATAAAAATGGATTCTGATGCCGAAAAGAGCGGTAAACCTGATGCTGCTAAAGAAAATAATCTGTCCGCGGAAGATAATCTAAAGAATAAGCCCGTTGATAATCCGGAGAATCTGAAAATAAATAAACGCTTGCTGATTGCCGCCGCAGTAATAATATTGCTTCTTATAATTGCTTACATACTGTACCATTACAATATTTTAGGAGTGAGGGGCCTGGTAAGAAACACCCTAGGACTTAATAAGGCAGTGGTCAAAACGACTAGCAATAGCACCGTTAATTCCACCGCGGGTTATGCAAACTCCGCTCTGGTTTCACTGATGTCGGAATACTTCCCAGCATTGAACGAGATAAATTTTTCCGCTTTCGCTTCCGCCAGCAAAGATATACATTCGGCTAATTTTGAACATTATTCCGTCTTTGGAGCGGGTCAATCCGAAAAAGCGTTTGAAAACGGCACATATCCGGCGGATACGCCGGGGCTGCTCATCTTATTTGCGACGCTTAAAAACAATGAAACGCTCGGATACTACTACCACGGATTTTCAGGTTCTCCCGCCAAAATATACAATATCTCATTTGGAGGAATGCAGGCAATAGAGTCAATACTGAACACTACACCTCCTCGAAATGCATCGTTTTCCCTGGCGAGAGGAACGTTCAATCTCTCCGGTTATAACTGCAATAGCTCAGGTTTTCATCTCATACTTAACAACACGATGAACGAAACCCTGGATGTAACCGCCGCACATGCTTCCGCCGTTAATATGACCGGCAACGGTTCTATATTCAAAGCGTCTTCAAATGCGGTAAAACCCAACGGTGAATTCGTGCTGAGTTTTCCTGAGGAAAGATGCAATTCCACATCCTACGGAGTAATAGTAAACGCAGAGACAAATTACACCATAGCAAACGAATCATCCTTTGGCTCTGAAATAAAATTTTCACCTAAACTTAATACCGTTAATCAATCGAAGGTAATAACGGTTTTAGGCGTAACAAACAGCACCCTCTATGAGGTATCGATTTTGGCGAGCAAAACCGGTTATTTAACCGAAGTTAACGCTTCGCTGAATAAGTTCTTAAATAATTTAACGGCAAATGATTTCACTTAATCAGCCCATAAAAATCTTATTTACGGAAGAGTATACCGCCGGGAATTTTTATTTTCTGTTTTATTACAGATAAAAATTATCAAACGGCGCTCCACCCGCCGTCTACCGGGAGTATGTGCCCGGTGATATAGGAGGATGCGTCCGAAGCCAGGAAGACAGCGGCGCCCTTAAGTTCATTCGGGTTTCCTATTCTTCCGAATGGAGTTCTCTGAGTGATGTGCTCAAGAACCGCTTCATCTGACAGCAGGCTTCCGGTCATCTCACTCGGAAAAAAGCCGGGAGCAATGGCATTTATGCGTATTTTTTTATTTGCAAATTCAACCGCCATCGCACGCGTCAGATTTACCACGGCGCCTTTGCTGGCATAATATGGCGCAGCGGGTATGATATCTCCGAACAAACCGTATATCGATGCTATATTTATTATGCTTCCGCTTGCATTGTTTTTTATCATGCTGGATATAACGTATTTTGAAAGGAGAAAAACCGCGGAAATATCGACATCGAGGACCTTTTGCCAGTCTTCTTTCTTAAGGTCTAGGGATGAACCGGCAATGGCTGACCCAGCGTTGTTCACCAGTATATTTATTTTGCCGAATTTCTCCTCTGCTATGTTTACCACGTTTAAAATATCAGTCTCATTTCTAAGGTCCGCCTTAACCGGGATTATCTTTCTTTTAGTGTATCCGCTTATCCTGTTGGCATTTTCTATGAGTTTGTCCTCTCTCCTTGCACAGATAACGACATCCGCGCCCGCTTCCGCAAGGGCCTCGGTAAAACTGATTCCCAGACCGCTGGAAGCCCCGGTCACTATCGCGGTTTTCCCGTTCAAATCAAAGATCTTAAATATGTTCGAATCGCTTTCCATTTGATATATTAATAATTATAACTTAAATATCCTTTCTTCAATCGTTTAATTCACTTAATATTTAAGTTTGCAGCGAGTACATTAACTGTATGGCGCTCGATAAAAATTCGGATTTGGAATCAATAATACGTGGGTTTGTGGTTAAGAATAAAGAACTCGGCCGGACTGCTGTCAGCTATATCATCGCGTATACTTTGTACACGGCAAAGACCGAAGGCAAAGAGGGCATTGACTGGTACCGGATAAAAAAGGAATGCAGCAATTTATATGGCCGTGACATCAGTCCAAATTCAATAAGTTTCGGATTAAAATCCCTGATCGACAAAGACTATGTGGAAACAAAAATAGCGGGATCCGCTATTGTTTATTACCCTACCTGCAAAATGAGTGGGTTTCGCAGCGAGTTTCTAGAATTTAAGAGCAGGATAAATGCCGGAAATTCGGAAAATAGTAAGTATTCATAGCTGATTTTGGATGGAAATAAGCGGAGAAGACGAGTGCCTATTGTTCCTTAAGGACTGTCTGAAGGTATTCAAGCCGTTCAGGGGCGCCTACATCCGCATAAATTATTCGGATCTTCCAAGAAACGTACTCGGAAGGGTCAACGCCGACCTGCAAATAACAAAAACAAGCAGAGCCCGCGGCCTTTTCAGACGCAGAAAAGCAACAAAGATAAGCAGAAAAATCGTAAAAAAGGAGTTCTATATACGGATAAGCAGCATTTTTCTCAGAGTTACTGACACCGATTTAAGAGAAGAACTGGTTAAAAGCGTAATCATGCATGAACTGCTGCACATAGAAAGAGGAGATCTAATCGAAAGCAGCAAAGATTACCGCAGAAGAAAACATAAAAAATTGCATTCAAATCTAGAGAAAGAGGCATTGCAAAAGATCAATGCTCTCAGGCTGATAAAAGGATTAGATGCATTGGACAGCGATGATTACCTTCAAAAAGAGATAAAACGGCTCATCTCAGGCTATTAATATTAATCAGAACATATAATTTTATGGATACAGGTTCGAATGCGGGTTCGGCCCGTCTTATTTTATCTATAATCGGTTTTTTGTCCCTTGCAGCCGGGCTGATTCTGTTTTTCATAGGGCTGCTTATCTTCCTGGGGGTCAATGTGATCGATGCATTCCTGCCAAAAGCCGTATCTTCCGTTTTATTGCCGTCGGATGTAGCTTTCTTATCGGCGTTTGGCATGATATCCGGGATTTCACTGATCGTTGTAAGCAGATTATTCCACACAAGCGGCAAATGGCTTAAACATAATGAGAAAAAAGGAGGTATACTGGCGATACTGCTTGCCACTTCTTCCCTTGCAGGACTTTTCCTTGCACTGATATCGTTAAACCTGACGATAATAGGATACGTTTTTTATATCATTGTCTTGCTTTACATCGGCGTTATAGTTTCCGTTTTAATCGGC
Source organism: Nanobdellota archaeon (assembly GCA_021802505.1). Taxonomy (GTDB): domain Archaea; phylum Nanobdellota; class Nanobdellia; order Parvarchaeales; family Parvarchaeaceae; genus Parvarchaeum. The sequence goes on along the minus strand of JAJZXE010000002.1, from coordinate 17,492 downwards.
TGGAAAGATATGACCGGCGGGTTGGATGAAGTCTTACCGGGTGTCGGCTCCTTCCTCGCCGCGGGCTTTTTTATATTTATCCTGTTTGCAGTCCTGTACACTTTGTTTCCCGTCCAATCAGTTTCTCTCTCCAGCGTCGGGACGCAGTCCATCTTTTCGGTTTTCACCGGTTCTTTCGGCCACAGCACATTCCGTTCTGCAGTCTTAAACTACAGCTATCCGAATTACCTTATCAATATCAACCTGAACGGGATCTTATCCTCCGCGAGTTCATTGCTTTCTCTGAGTAATTCCTCGAACATGAGCACACAAAACATAAGTAAGATACTTGACAATACCAGCCTGAATCTTTTGATACCGAACTCATTTCTAGTCTCTGCAATCGGCAATTCACCTGAATTTGCCTCCGACTTAAAATCTATAAACATAACGAAATATCTGGAGCAGAACAGCTCTGAAAACGCAAGAAAATACCTCGAAAGCTACTTTCCGCAGCTGAACCAGTTCTACTTTATAATAACCGGAAAAGAACATCTGAACTCCTCCAGCAATATCAGCATATTCCATCTGTCCCCTTCACAATTGGGAACATACCTTAAAAAATTCAACATAACCACTGTAAATTCTAGTTTTCCGATTAACATAACTAAATATATGCTGTTGAATGCAACCTATAATAAAACCGTCGGCAGATACCTTCCGTCCCAGCTTCTACTGATCAATATGTCAAATCATGTCGGGATAGAAGTTGTGTATGACAGTGAAAAGCTCTTCAATCTCACCCGCATCCCTTTTTATTCCGCTGCAATGAGCATGTACATCCAAAATTCTACTGTATGTTTTGAATTCGGCGCGGATTTTCCCTCACAAACGGAAAATGAGTTTAACCTTTCAACGTTATACATCCAAAGGACTATAAAATGCGGCTGAAACCGCTGGAGAACAGTTAATATACAGGACTGACCAATATGATAAATGGAAGAGATATCCTTTCCTTCGGTGCCGAATCTGGTGAACATAGACAATTACAACAGCAGACTAAACATGCTCATCCAGACAAGAGTTATATACCCGTATGATTTTATAGGCATTAAAAAAGAATTCAAGAGTTTGTATTCCGAAGCCATACATTCTTTTCTTTACGGCTGCCCAGATGCCGCACTGTCATTGGCGGTGAGATGCTTAGAACGGGGATTGAAAGAGTACATGTCAAAAAAAGGGATCAGGGAGATAAGCTACAGAGACGGAAAGAACACCGACAAAAGGGTCAAATTAGAGTATGCGAGGCTCTTTGATCTAATAAACTGCAGTGAAAATCCGGTAAAAGACAAGGAAATCCTCCAGTATCTTAAATCACTTCGGAATTATACGCATGAAGACACTCTGGTTGAAGACTTCCATGCCCTGGAAGCTATAAAGCATGTAACCGATGCATTGAACCAGCTGTTTCAGTTTAAGAACATAACCGTTACAGTAGAAAGGTGCAGGCTATGCGGACAGAAGCATTCAATCACGGTTGATGCCGGCGAATACTACCTAGGTAACAGAATCATGCTTAAATGCCCGAATCATTCACTCGGGATAGGCTCCGGTGTTCTCGGAGAATTCATAGTCAATCTAAATTAACCTGCAAAAGAGCATCATTTTATACCGGCTTCCTTTTTTCCCGCTTTTTTGCACCGTAATAGTGCCTTAATGAAAGCAGAAACACCGGTATCTGGAAAAAGTAAAATATGTCGTTCCATATCCTGCCGTAATAATTCGCATAAATGCCGTTCATAGCCATACTGTAAAAACAATAATTAATGATGCTTCCCGCTTCATAAGCCAGAGCATAAAGCCCTATCTTTTTCTTCTCCTTTGCAGTTGCGACTAATATACTCATAGTGGCAAGCTCCTGCAGGAAAGCCTCCAGGTACCACATCGTGCCGCTTACTCGGGTGTTTTCATAGATTAAAGGAAGATTGACTGTTTTTGAAGCCGCAAAATCCTTGCTCCAGTTTGCAACCCCTATGGAAATCGCTGCTAATGGCGCAATATACTGCCTGAATTTTCCGATATTCTCCGTGTAGTATCTCTTTACCCTGTCTTTTAGACTATAACCGGCTTTTTCCTTTTTTTGAACATGCTTACTGTCTATGATATCCTCAAGGTTTTTACCGCTGGGCATTTAATTACCAGAACATAATTATTTATAAACGATTTGCAATCAAACCCGCTGCTTCTGCCGTAGGTAGTTCTGATGCAGAATATGAACCGTCTCGCTGAATATGGATTTTAACCGTGAAAACATGCCAGGGGTATAAGCCCCCAATAATTTTTGATATTGCGGATCATTGGTTTTATTGTAGAATATTCCCGCCTTTTCCAAGTCTATCAGATCCTTATCCGCCCTGCCGTTTGCAAGCCGGTTTTTCCACGCTCTGTACTTGAGCATGCTTAACGTATAAGGATCCGCATAGTGTATCTTTAGACCGCGGTAATCGCTTTCCTTTGATATTTTCATCACATCTCTAAAATCGTCATTTTTGCCCAATAATCCCTCGGGAGAGTAATACTCGACTTTAATCTTATTGCCGTTTATAGGGTACCCTGATTCATATACCTTGGAATTAAAAAATACTTTAAGCGTTTTTTCATTTACACCGGTAAAACCCCTGCTGCTTAAGTTTTCGATGTTTGCAGCTATGTCGCCGTTAACTATCAGGTCTACATCCTTCGGTTTGTGCTGGCAGTATCTTTGCAGCGCGGCTCCGCCGAATATAAGCACATTATCTGCCCCAAAGACGGATGCTACTGCGGAATATATCCTGTTTACATCCTCTATATCCAAAGGTGGCAAATCTTCGTAAGGCCTCTGATTTATCAGGCTTCTGTTGTCATCGGATAAAGCAATCAAAACATTCTCCAGTGTTCTTCTGATAGTATGCCTGTTCATTGAAGGTCTATGATTTAAACCGGTATTAAAGCTTTTCCACGTCAAAATTCATTAAAATCAAGAATGAAAAAAGCACAGACAAAGGTGTTTCCGGCTAGTTTGCCGAAAATAATGGGATTTGCCGTTCAACCGCCGAACGATTCTGCAGTTAATCATTAAAACCTTTTAAAATGCAGCGATTTATGCACTAAAGTAAATCTACTTCTTCTACGACTCTTTCGGTTATTTTCTGGTTTTCATCAAACAAAAATGCGGCTTTGATCTTTCTGCCTTTTAATATACCAGGTAACCAGTACCTGTCATCCTCCCACATCTTATCAAGCGGAATCTTATCTGATTCCACCCATAATGGATTCATTTCCTCTGTTTCCTGTGGTTCCCCCTCCCAGTCATAGGCTAAAAACACGTGAGCCCGCTGATTCATGTTTTTATCTGCGGGATTGTTCCTAAAGTAAAATTCAATTACGGCCGCCTTTTCATATTCTTTCAAATCGACAGTTATCTCCTCCTTAGTCTCTCTCAGCATGGCCTGCTCTATGGTTTCCCCCTCTTTAAGCTTTCCGCCCACTCCGTTTAACTTTCCCACTCCAAATCCTCTCTTCTTCATGGCTACCAGAACTTTTTTGTTATTCTTATCCACCAGATAGCAGAGAGTCACCTCTTTCAGATCTTTACCGTATTTTTGCATGTAACTGTAAATTTCTGCGGGCATAATAAAGTATTATCAAATACTTTACTTAAATCTTTATATCTACCGGCAACATAAACCACTGTATTATTATGAAAGGCCAAAGATCCCAAAAAAGCAATAATCCCGGAGAGTTTGATCTTTTCGGCGCGCCTCTTCGGATATTTTTTATCTTTCTGCTTTTTGTATTCATGATAGCGGCGATTTTCTCCAGTCTCGTGGCCATAATAACGATACCCTTCGGAACATACCCATATCTTGCCAATGTATTCTGGCGCATATTTGGAATAGTGATAGGAATACTGTTTTTGATATGGGTCTTCAGCTGGGCCTTTAGATCTAAGGTTTATATACGTACTTTCCGCCTTGGAAACTGGGATTTGTATAGTCACAGTGAGGCGGAGGAGATTTTAAGGATGAGATACGCAAAGGGAGAAATCTCAAGGAAAGAATTCGAAGAAATGCTGAACGAGCTCAGAAAAAACTCAAGGTAAGCGCTCTGAATTTTTTATATAAATTTTACGGGCTTTTGACGGTTTCTAGTTTTTTATTGCCTGTTTTTCAAACTTTTTATTCTTCTCCAGGAATGTAACTATAAACGGACAGTCCGGCTTTATCTTTAATTTATTTTTTCTGGCGAAACTAAACGCAGCTAGTGTGAGCTGTTCTGCAACACCACTCTCCCTGTCCCGTTCAGGTGTGAATGTACGGTAGATCCTGATAAAGCCGTTGTTTTTGTCTATGTAAAGCAGCTCCGATTCCCCGTTAGGAGTTATAACAGAAAACTTTCCTTTAACATGCGTAACTTTCATAATCAAAACTTAAATGCCTGAATTATTTTGGAACGTTAAAGAACACAAACTAACCATACACTTATAATATATATAGGCATATTAAGTATATAAAGACATTGAAAACAATCTGCAGGCAATAAACCGTGAATTTTATTGAAAAAGTACTCATGTAATGCATTGTTGTTTATAAAACTGGAAAATAATGCGATCCTTGGATAAATTCCAGTATATTGACAAAAGTTTTTTAACAGGGACTATAGATCTTTTTTAGTTATAGTGTGCTTCATAAGTTTCTGTTTGGCTTTCAAATGCCTCTTCATAATTCTGTTGAGGGGCTTGACATGTATCTCCCTCTGTATGACGGTTATACCCTGTGATTCCAACCCGCTTATCTTCTTTGGATTGTTAGTCATTAGCCTTACGGATGTAAAGCCCAGATACTTCAATATTTCTGCGGCTACCTCAAAGTTCCTGTTCTCCAGGGGATAACCCAGATTTAGGTAGCCCTGATAGATGTCCTTTTTACTCACTATCCTGCCTTTTTTCCAGGTAAATACATTATTGTAAGCCGCGGCTTTTGCAGCCGTGCCGTTCCCTGCCCCTTCCTGATTCAAGTAAATGATTATTCCGGCCTTCTCTTTTTCCATGGTTTTCATCGCCAGTTCCAGTTCCTGCCGGCATTCGCAGTTCACCGCATGAAATAATTCACTGGTCCTGCATGAGGAGTGTATCCTTACCAGAGGCACTGTCTTTTTCTTACGGCGGATATCTCCGAAGACCACTGCATCATGCTCTTTTCCGGTGGTATAATCCCCGAATACCAGATATGTCACTCCGCCGTACTCTGTCGGCAGCGGGGTCCTTCCCAATTCTTTAATTAATGGTTTACCGTGCTTTTTCAGCATAGCCACGGTCTTCTTCTGCTGTTCCGACGGGTGATACCAATTCCCTTCATAATGCTTAATGATACTGTCTATTTCTTCCATAAACAATTATTATTTAGTAGCTTTTAAATTTTAAATTATGTTTGTATAATAATATCATGAAAGACGAGAGTAAAAGACCTGGCGTAAAAAATAAAGTTTTTGACAGGGCTTATTTTATTTCAGGTTATTATTCGGATACACTCAACAGACCATCCAGGAAATACGCAAAAACTGTTGATTTTTTCAGGAAACACAACGTTATAAAGGTGCTTGATTTGGGGTGCGGAGTCGGAAGGCACACCGTTTTACTGGCAAGGGATGGTTTTGAGGTATACGGCTTTGATTATTCCCCCAGTGCCGTAAAAGAAACCAAAAAATTATTGCGAAACAGCTCTCTGGATGCAAAGATCCTCGTTTATAACATGGATAAGAGGTTTCCATATAAAGACTCGTTTTTCGATGCCGTTTTTGCGTCCAGGACAATATACCAGACAAAGATAGACAGAATAAAAAAGAGGCTTTCAGAGGTTAGAAGGGTCCTTAAAGACGGAGGATATCTATATTGGGAAGGGCCGACATACAAGGCAACGTATTATAGCGCAAAGGGCGAAAAGCGGATCGAGATAGAGCCGGGTACGACTTTATCTATAGGGGGAGTTTTTGCCGACACATACTACCACCGCTTCAGAAGCAAGGAAGAATTAAGAACGCTGCTCACCGGTTTTAAGATACTAAGATTCGATTTCAGGGGCAGAACCTACAAATTACTGTGCCAAAAGACGGCTGAAGTCGAATAAGACGTTAGATAAAAAATTGGAGGGAGTTATTCGGTTACGGGCGTTTGCCTGGCTTAAAATGACTATTTACTATCGGAAGCCTCCCAGAAAAGTATATTATTTTTATTATTCCAGAGTGATAAGTATTTATATTACTACTTTTCATTAAAATACATGAAAGACGATGAAGACTACGGTTTAAAGGCATTGCAATCAGAGAATACAAGAAAAGAGAATCTGCTTTATAAACAGATATACAAATTTTTAGAAAACGCAGAAAAAGCAGGTTATCAGGAAACCGATCTTTATACGGATAAAAATAAAAAAGAGATAAACATAACGTTCGGCAATTATAAAAACGTCAAAGACCACTACAGGATAAATATATCCAACATAACCTATGCGGAGAAAGCTTCAGAGAATGAACATATCACAGATAAAAAGATAAAGAGCAACATAAAACTTGAAAAACTGCTTGGTTATAATGACGGCGAGTATACGGATACAAAAATAATTTATGAAGAAAAAGGCCTGTCAAAAAAACCCAGGGAGTATCTGAAAACGTTTGATGAGATTTATAATTCGAACAAAGATGAGAAACTCCCAAAACTAAGGAGGTATGATCTGACTAAAATAGCACTCTACTCGTTTGCAGTTGTATACGGTGCAACAGAACATCTGATGGTCGAGTTTGGACTTTCTTATCTTGATGGTGCAACACTCGCCAGCGGCGCACATGCAGCCTCGGGTTTAGCTTCAAATCTGGCTTCAAATTTAAACGCACTAAATACGGCGAAAGAGGGGCTTGCGCACCTGGGTGTATTAGTGGCTCCTTTCATACCTTTGCAATTAAGCAAAAAGACAAGGTCATTGCTTTCTCTGTTAAGCCTTACCTTGGTCGCATGGACGACAAACAGTTTGGCATATTATCCTATAGGTATGATAACGGGCTACACAAAAAACAACTTATCTGACCTGTTGAATTGGTATAAGTTCCAGTTTGGATTTGGTAAAGAATCCTACACGGATGTGTATGGTCCTTTAAGCATTAAAGTCACCTCTTTTCTTAAGGGGTTATCATATCCTGGAAGGCTGGGCATTGCGGCGGCTTTACCCAAGTTAAAAAACCTCACGAAGAGGGCACACAAAGGAAAGGGTATCAAAACCGGAACCCGTACTGAAAAGTATAATCCAAAATACGACGGGAAGAACCGGCAAAATAATAGATTATACGATATACAGAATCAACCGTAAAACAACCGGCTATCCGGTCTTTTCATGATATTCTCCTCTTGACTGTTCGTAGCGGTATTCTCTGCTCCGCGGCCGGACATTTAAAATACAGCATTCCTCAGATTTTATAAGCAGGAATTGCAATAAATCGTAATGGCAAACAGTAATGATGAGATAGCTGATATCAGAAAAATCATCCGTAAGATTGGACCGGGGATTTTGAAGGATAACGGAAATCTGCGTATAAATTCCATAAGTAGAATTTCTTCGGGAGAAGCCCACCATAATTATCTGATCGAGCTAAACGGCAAAAAATTTATTTTGAGGGAAAGCGCGGTCAGAAAAGACAAAACGGGAGGAAACAGCTGGGCTATAAATCACATAGAAAGAGAGTATAAAGCGTTAAAGAGCATAGAACCGCTTAAAATAGCGCCGAAAATGTATTATAAAGACATATCCTGCAGAATCATAAAAAGGCCGTTTATCATAATCGATTATATAGAAGGAAAACAGGCTGCAAGAATAACCAAGAAAGACCTTAAAGTCCTGGCAGAAATGCTTGCTAAATTGCATAGAATACACGAACTCAGAGGTGCTAGGCGGGAAAGTATAAGAAGCTTCAATAAAGAATACATGAAAAAACGGGTTGAGAATCTTCTGAATTCAAATCTGTCATACCATGTGAATAAAAGCTTCAGAACATCTCTCAAAGATGCGTATGAAAAAATCCGGAAGATAAAGTTTAAGAAAACTGCGCTGTCTTTGATACACGGAGATATAGGCAGGGAGAACATCATACGAAACAAAGCTAAGATAGAGCTGATAGACTGGGAGGGGGCCAGATTATCGGAGCCGGGATTTGATATCGTTACCATGTTCAACAGGCTGCAGTTAAACCCTAAACAAAAGAGGTATTTTATGGAGGAATATCTTAGATCCGGAGGCAAAGATATTGTACAGCTGGATGAATATGAAAAACTGAGGTGTTTTGACAGGCTTCTCTGGGCGATATTTGAGTTTATAAAAATAACCCATAAGATAGGGGATAAGGAAACGCTGAAAATGAGAGACCGGAAAACATACGTAAAAATAGCGCATTTTGAAATGAAAAGATGCCACAGTCTGGGTCTTTTTCCAAAAAATCTAAGGCTTGTTATAAAATAAATTTTTAATCGTGTGCAGAAGCATTTTCTGTAAGTTATGCAATTATCGATTAAGAACTTTGCAATGTAAGAAAGAATAGGACGACAACAGAAACCATAGAAATTAAAAAATAAATTAAAAACATCTTATTATTGCCTATTCTATCCTAAGGATCACTGCATTCCTTTTTTCTTCATGTAGCAGTCCCTGCAGAAAACTGGCCTGCCTTCCTGTGGCTGGAACGGAACTTCCGTATCCTTACCGCATTCAGCGCAAGTAGCTTTGTACATCTTTCGCTCAAATCTGTCCATTTTTACCTCCTTATCTCAGAGAGAAGTTAGGTTTTCCTGCGAAAACCTAAGGTCTTTCAGTATAACCGATATACAAATATGGGTTATAAAGCTTTCCAATCCAGGATCTTGCGGTCATCCCTGCAATCCCAGCAGATTTTTTGCATTTGCATACAATATCCTGTCCTTTTCGTAGTCACTTAATCCGGCTTTCCTGATTTTCAGCAGCTCTATCTCCTGGTCCGAGTACGGAAAATCGGATCCGAAGAGTATTTTTCCGCATCCGACCTGTTTTACCCTTATTTCTATTATCTTCGGAGAAGACACTATGGAAGTTTCGACGTACGCGTTTTTCCTTTCATTTAGCTTGCCGAAGAAAACCTCGGAATCATTCGCAAAATGGCCGAATACGAAGTTTATATCCGGGTACATGTCCGCCAGGCCTATTATCCTGTCAGGATCCGTATTTTGGTTGTTTTCCTTTCTTGAGTGTATTATCACGGGCTTGTGCTGCCTTGCTATTTCCTCGAAAAACGGCTCTAATGCGGATGAAAAAGGATCAAAATTCTCGGCCCGCGGATGCAGCTTAAAGCCGTAGAACTTCCCCGAAATTTCAAGAAATTCATTCATTTTGACGGATTTCGGATCCAGTCTGAAAAACGGGAAGAGGTTTTTGTCCACATCCTTTGCATTATCCATATTTCTTCTCATCAGTTCGTCCGAAGAGCCCTGCTTCATGGGAAAAATCACCGCCTTGTCCACGCCGTTTTCCCTCATCACCCTTCGTATTTCATCAAGGCCGTAGTTCTCGGTCGAATTGGTGGTATGCAGGTGAAAATCCAGTATCATACTAGTACCTCCCTCCATACGGAGGAATGAACGGTTTGTCGGATTCTTCCCCCTTGGAATGATGCAGTTTAAATTCCAATATAAATGCATCTCCCCTATCGTAGTTTAATTTGGAATAAAAACAGTCGATACTTTCATCATTGGACAGAGGGATTTCATTCGTAAGCCTTCTGCCGAAAACTCCCTCCTTCAGCCGTCTGCCGTATTGGTAGCCTTCTATTCCGCCGCCTTCAACCAGATCATCAAGCACGCTTCTTATCGTTTTTTCCACTATGGGATTCTGTGTCCTTGTGTAGAAAACATCAGCGGTCCTCATTCCCCTTTTTATTCTGAGTTCAGTCAGGTCCCTGTATAGGTTGTTTCCCCTATACATAGGATCAGCCAGCGCAGCCGAAAGATAGATTTTTTTGTCCTTGGGTTGATAGACCAGTCCGGCAAACGCCACCGGTTTATTACGGGCTTCGGCAATGTATAAGATATCGTTGTCGAATAAATGTTCGATTACTTCCTGTCTTTCCATCCCATTACCGAAAGATCTTATCCCCAGATCGGCAAGCGAATTGATATACGTTTCCGTAAAACCAAAGAATTCCTCCTTTTCGTATGTCCCTATAAGTATCTTTTCAGAAACGCCACCGGATATAACTTTCAGCTCCCGTGTTTGATGAGGACAGGTACCTGTCCAGATTCTGCTTTTCATTTCCTTTCATATTTTACCTCCCTTGAACTTTTTTTGTAACCTGCATCCGAAAGGACGCGAAGAAAATGATACCTGTATCTGAATAGAAATGAAACTTCAAAAGAAACGTATATGGAAGAGGATCCTGTCTTACTCGAAACCTTGCCAGAGAAAACTCTCCGATTCCATTAGTTTATATGATGCGTTCTGTTTAAAAAGGTTTGCGTGTAAGTTAGCATAAACCGGCAATTCAACGGGAAGTGAGCTCTGATAAAATCAGTGACGGTATTTCTCAAAAAATTCCCGAAAGAACTGAAAAAAGAAATTCGAAACAATTAGCGGGATGCAAAGAAAAAAGTTTAAATATAAGGAGCATCCAATTAAGATAAATGGAAACGCTTAAAGCTTTAGAGGCATGCGGCCCGATGAAGACCGCTTTGGTTCACATCTAGAAAGCTTTATCCTTCTGGTTCTTTAATCGTATGTTTATTTGAATGCTTTTTGCTTACTCCGTTCTATCAGCCTTTTTCAGTCATGTTCTTCGAGGTTTTTTCGACGTTAAACAAAAGGAGGTATAAAACATGGAAAAGGAAGTAAAAGGAAGACAAAATTCAGCGAAGAGGAGCGGCTTGAACGACATGCTGTCCCCCGTCAGTGATTTTGTTCATATCAGGAGCTAAGGACGGCTTTTCTGTAAGAAAATACGAAGAGAAGGACTTTAAGGGTGTTTACAGCGTTTACAAGGAGGCATTCTCCGAAGAACCCTGGAACGAGTATAAAAAATGCACTGCCTGCGGCGTAAATTACGGCATAAAAGAATCGGAGAACCGACCAGCTTTCTGCAAAAAATGCGACAATGCGTTGAAACTCGAGGATTACTGGACTGAGGAGGATGTAAAATCCGATATCCGATACGCTGGGGAAAAGAGTTGGAATTCCATACTTGTGGCCAGCTACCGCGGGAAGATAATCGGCTTTACGTGGGGTTATACGCTGCAGAAGGAGGACTTTCCATTCCTTGGCAGTTTTTCCTGGATCATCGATTGTTCGCAGGGAATCTACGTAGACGAGGTTGCGACTGCGCCTTCTGCAAGGGGCAGGGGCGTTGCAACTGCGCTTGAAAGGAGGCTTTTTGAGGAGGCGGAGAAAAGCGGATTCAAAAGCGTGGTACTGAGGACCGACGAACGCAATTCGGCAGCAATGAACCTCTACAAAAAACTGGGATTCAAACCGCTTGAAGAAAAAACCGGCAGGGTATATGATCCGAAATTTTCCTCCAGGATCTATCTCGCGAAGGTGCTTTATCCGTAGTATCTGAAATACTGCGGATGCTTGGACTGAAATGCATGGAAAAAAAGCCTTTGGAGGAATTGAAGGGGCCGCTTGGCGGCGGCTCCCTTCCGCCTGACGAAAAAACCAAAAAAGAGACGCTAAAACTGCTAAGAGATCTAATGAAAATACCCTCGGTCTCGGGAGAAGAAAAAAAGATCGGGTTTTTTCTTAAGGAGAGACTGGCCGAAAACTTTAAGGTTAAAGTCCAAAAAGTGGGAAACAGGGCAAACATCCTTGCAGTGATAGGGAAGCCGAAACTGCTGCTGACCGCGCACATGGACACGGTTCCAGGAAAGCTGAAGATATATGAGGATACAAACTTCGTTTACGGCCGGGGATCATGCGATGCAAAAGGAACAATTGCTTCAATGATAACTGCAGCCGAGTCTGCCGCCGGCAAAGGTCTCAGGGATTTCGGATTGCTGTTCGATGTTGACGAAGAAAACAATTTTGAAGGCATAAAGAAGGCGATAAACACGGTCAAACCGGAATTTATCGTGGTGGGAGAACCGTCATCAATGAGGCTTATAAACGGGCAGAAGGGACTGCTGCAGCTGAAGCTGACGGAAGAAGGAAAGTCCGCTCCAGCTTCCATGCCCTCTGCCGGAAAATCCGCCATAAATTCGATTGTTTTTGACATCCAGTCCCTGCTTAAGCTTAAATTGCCGGTTAGCAGATACCTTGGAAAAACGACTTTGAATGTAGGCAGAATAGAGGGCGGAAAAGCTCCCAACGTGGTGGCTGATTTTGCGTCTGCGACAGTCGATATAAGAACTATCGGCAAAAACAAAGCTGTCATCCGGCAGGTGAGAAAAGCGGTAGGCAAGGCAAAGTTATCCGTAGAAATGGACTTTTCTCCGGTGTTCACGGATGCCTTGGAACTGTCGCGAAAACTCGGCATAAAAACGGGGGTAATGCCGTATTTCACGGAGATGTACTTCTGGAACAAGCTTGCAAAGACGGTAGTATTCGGCCCGGGAGACTACAGATACGCACACGCCTCCTCCGAAAAGATACAAAAAAAGCAGCTGCTGAATGCGGTAAGGGTATACTTTGACATCATTAAATCAAGCTGCAGTATTTAAAGTTTTAAATTTTTTTTATTTTATATGGATATAAAAAATGGCAGAACAAGAACTTTACTGCTCTGCAGAGCGGTATATCACAGCTCATGCAGTGCGGAAAAAGAAAATTATATCCCAGATGTGCATAGTACATACGACTAAAATAGCCCGATACTGCTGGATACATATAAATATTTTTAACGTGTATCTAAATTTATGGTAAGAAAGAAGGATGAGGACCTGCATTATCTATCGGTAATGGCAAAGCTGGCAGGCTTAACAACAACACAGTTGAATACCGCTGTGGAAATGGGGTTAATAAAGGCAAAAGAAGTTGTAAATCCCAATTATTCTTCGGGCCCGCATGCAAAACTCCTGTCCTTCAAAGAAGTGATGTCAATGGCGGATTATATCAGGAAACTGCCTAAAAGCAGGACGGAAAAACTCAGGATGATGGCGGCGGCGCAGATTAATAAACTGGATGGTAAATACAGAGACAGCTATAACAGATTTTTAGACGAATTAGCCGGTAATATCATCAAAAAAGCGATAATAACTGTCACGCCTCCCACGGAGGAATGGGATGTCAGAAAGGATAGGAAGGGTAAACTCCGCTTCGGTACAGATACGGAACAGAATATATACTTCCCGCTTTTCTTTTATTCTGCTATCAAGAAAGCCGGCGTGTTGTCGGTCATACTCAGAAGTTTCACAAACCTGCATGACAGCGATTCGAAACTTCCGATAAAAGAACTGCGCGGCTATGTTTTGTCGCTTGAAGAAGGTGAAATAGATGTAATCCCTCTATCCGCAGAAGAGCTGTTTGAATCCTACGGTAAAGATGCTTCCACCGGGAAAAAATTACCTCTTCAGCCGGCTGTCATATACTGCGGGCTGAGTGAAGATTATCTGGATTGGAGGGGAGAAAAAATACTTTATAAATAAGAGCACAGCCGACGGGCAGTCGAGCTAAATACGGGAAGCACGGATCAAGAAACAGGCTATAAAGGGCGTATGTTCAAAGAATCATAGCGGTTTTTGCATTACAAGTGAATCCTCGTGGTCCAACACTGAAGATTTTCTGTATAAAACGTCTTTGAAGCCGGCTGCACAATAAAACGCTCTGGTGCTTTCATAAGGCTTATAATCATGGCTGTCCGGCAAAGTTTCGACCTCTATCAGATCCAGATTAAGCTCCCTTGCTTTGTTAACGAGCCAATCCACCATAAACCTGCCGATTCCTTTTCACACCCCTCCACATAAGCAGTATTTTACCGTCGTAAGTCGTATAACAGCAAAAGCCTACGATCTTTTTGCCGTACACTGCTACGACGAGACTGTTGCTTTTAAAATCCAGAGACAGATTGATCATGCCCTTTCCATTGAACCATTCCTTTAGATCTTTGGCGATACCTTCCGCCTTTACCTGTCATCTTTGCCTGCTTTTCTGATTTTAACTCTATCCAAACCGAATTCTTCTGCCATTTTAATCAGTGTCATTCCATAATTAAAATTTTATATTAAAGGAATGCAGATCTGCCAATAGACATTACAGCGTGCAATAGGGCAAAAAAGATTTTTATACTCTAGAGTTATACACATACCATGAAAAGTGCATCTGCCGCAGTGCTGATTATAGTCATCGTCGCTGCAATAATTCTGTTTTTCGCATATAACCTTACAAAAACACCTGCCGGCAACGTATTACTGAGCCTTACGGATCCTGCCAATGTTCCTTTCGGAACGCAGAGCCTGAACATAACCTATTCTAATCTTGCAGTTCATACCATCAGTGCAAACGGGAGCGGATGGACGAACTTGAGTACGGCCGGTTCGGTAAATTTGTTATCCCTGCAGAACTCAAGTCTTACGCTCGGCAGCTTTTTGGCTTCAAACGGGACCAGAATAAATATTGTTAAGTTCAACGTTTCTGTTGCAAGCATAGAGATTAATAATACTATTTATCCGGTTACTTTGCCAAGCAGGCAGATAATCGCGGGGATAAACGGCTCCGAAACCGTAAATGGAACGACAAGAGTTTTACTGGATTTATCTCCCACCGTTATAACTATAGTGACGGCAAATTCCACCATTTTCATCATGGTGCCGTCGGTAAGGGCGGTAATAATACCCCACTCGGTAAATGTTGAAAGAACGCCGGGAGTAAAAATCCCTCTCCAGAAGCAGGACAAGGATAAGCTTGAGGATGTTGCTTTTAATATATCCATAACATCGGCTTCTCTGTCCAGCATAGGCAATGTTACCAATTTACAGGTTACGGTAAAAGACAATTCAAATACCAGCGTGTCACTGAAGCATGTCATGCTGTTCGGAAACCAGTCAATAAACCTGCCAAAATACAACATTACCAACGTACGCGAAGGATTCGGAGGCGAAAATAAAATCCGGAACACAAGCGGCATACTGCCTTCCGATTTGAATGCTAATATATCGAACCAAACGCACAACGGAAGTGCGGTAAATGAAACTGAAATAGAAAAAGAAATTATAGACATAGGCAAGAATATAGCGGGCATGCGCATGATTACACTGCAGGTAAGTCCTAACGGCAGCCTGTTTCTTCCGTATTTACGGTGTTCGCAGCGGGCAGCCGGAGCAGACGATAACGAACAGGGTCCGACACCGTTAAAATCTCTGTGCCCTGCTTTTGTCAATTACTCTAGTTTTGAAAAAGGCTATGTTCTTAATCCTGGGAATAGCGTCACGCTTGCATTCAGCGGTTCGCTTGTGATGGGGGAAGGCAACTATCAGATAAACATCGTTTCCAATGATAGCTATATGGTTGTCGTGCAGGGAGATAACGGTGCAAGGGCAAATACCAGTGTAACTGCCGGTTAAGAAGATTTATCTGAAGAATTTTACGCATTTTATCACTGTTAATATATTCTGGTGTTTTTATATCCTGGTCATTAATCAGCAAGATTCAAGCCAGGTTACACGCGCAAAATGTTTTTATACTATATCTGTATAAAAATAGAATGGAACTGTTTCATAAAAAATTCAAGTGTGAAAAATGCGGCGAGCATTTCAAGACGCAGGAAGAGCTTGACGAGCACATGAAGGTGCATATGCAGCCTCAGGAACCGCAGCAGAGTGCACCGGGTTCAAATGAACAGCCTGCGCAGGAAACTGTGCCTGAACAGACGGTTGCACCGCAGAACGATAGTGATGTAACAGCCAACGATCAAGGAACTCAGGAGCAGCAGGGACAGGATAACAACCAATAAATTATCCCTTGTTCTGTAATGAGCGCTGACGCCTCCGGATTTATGGACTCATTTATATTTGTTTTTTACCGGCATTTATCGTAATTGCAGGAAAGAAATAATTTTCATATCTTTGAAAGCCTTAACCCTGCTTCTTTGTTTTTGGCACCGGGTTTTTCACTTTCTTAAACATGCGGCGTTAACTTTTTACGTACATATCATAATATATACATGTTGGATACCACACTGTACTGCTCAATGAATCCGCATATGACAAATTCAGCGGTATTAAGAGGACATTTTCATCGGAATTGAACAAAAATGTTAGTTTTAGCGATGCAATGCTCTATTTAGCAGGTAATAATATAAGGTTTCTTGATATAGAACAGGAGCTGAAGGGCTATATTCATCTTTTTTCCGAAAATCTGAAAAATATTGATTTTATAAGCGGTGCATTGCTTTTTGGATCGGTGGCAAAACTTAGTTATCAAAATTATAGCGACATAGGTATACTATAAATAATAGACAAACGCAAAAGAAAGGCTTAAATCCTTCAACAAATAGATAAAATAAAATGGTATCAAGTTTGATTTTTCTAGCGGTTATACTTGTAGTAGACTTTGTCATTTCCCTGTGGGACTCGTATGCTTCAGGGTATAACATTGAATTCTTGAGGGAGGGAAAGACGCCTGCAGGCAAGCTGCAGTATGCGTTCGCATACTCCGGATTGGGACTGGGCTTCTCCGGCATGGCATACGTAATGTCATTCCTGATATCCTACATCGCATACTATCTGGGATACGTTTCTGTAACGGTCGTAAACGAAGTCAGCGCATACTCATTCCTGGTCTTCGGGATACTTATTATAGGCTTCGGAATAATGGTCACCATCCAGTCCATAATAATCGCTTATAAAAGACGCTCTTTCTGGAGCATCCTCATTGCGGCATGGAATACCTTCGCGGTAGTCTTTGATATAGTGATGTATATCACCTCGTTCAAGGAAGCTGTTTCCGTCATAAGGAAAGGCGGGAGGAACAATGCCAACGTATACTTCATCATAATTATTGCAATTTTGATAGCCTTTCTAATGAGTTATACGGCGTACAAACACGGAATAAAAAATGCAAAAAAGCATATACAGACCATCTGGAGCAATAAACAAGAGGTTGCCGCCTGAAAGAGTTGTAGAAGGGATGACTGATACTTCTCGATGTATTTATGCAAGAATCACAACGGGACGGACAAAAAGCTTGAAAAACCGACAAATATAAAAGAAAGGGAAGACAACCCGTCGAAAAGACTATATACAATGGATTACATAATGACTGACACGAGTACGATACAATTGGATGGATCTGTAATTAAAGAGTTGAAGAGGCTTAAAAGATCCCAGAGAGAGATCTACACGGAACTAATAAAGTCCCTGATAGAAACGGCAAAAAAACCAAACTTAAAAACCAGTACGATGAATTTTTGCATAAAATCCAACAGAAAAAAATGAAAGAACTCTGGCAGAACAAAGAAGATGAGGCATGGGAAAATGTTTAATT
>JAJZXE010000026.1 GCA_021802505.1 Nanobdellota archaeon | reverse complement strand
ATACTCCCGAAATTAGTTCTCTGTTGACAGAATAACTAATCCCATACATATCCAGCTCTTTTCTTATTGTAAATTCAACTAATGGATTTTGAGTTCTGGTGGTTATTGTGTTAAAACCCAGTTCAAGCGCTTTATCTATCCTTGTTTTTACAAGTTCATTGTATAGCTTTCTTCCCTGAAACTCGCTTGAAACGACAGCGGCAGAAAAGTAGGTATGCTTTTTTCTATTATTTTCGTTATGGAAATATTTTGAACCTGCAAAGCCGATGGCTTTATTGTCTTTATACAATATCAGAAAAAGATCATTGTCCTTTATGTGATCAATAACCTCCGGTTCAGTCATACCACTTTGAAACGTTTTTACCGTAAAATCCACGATTTCATCCAGTGTTTTTTTGCCTAGTTTTGCCGGATCTTCACTTTTAAGCTCGAATGTTTCCCTGCCACCGATAGATACTATCCTCAAAGATTACTATTTTATACTTTCTTCTGCTATTTTCCATTTTCTACCTCCTTTTTGTCTTTTATAACGGAAAGTATTACCCTTCCGTTGATTGTAAGTTCCGCATTTTTGCCTTTACTAAAGTCTATCAAGCCGAGTTTCCTAAGTGATCTTGCATTTAATTTCAAAGTAGACTGTCTTATGTCGTATCTTTCTTCAATTGACTTAATAATGCTGTAAGCCGATTTGCCAGGGGTTTCCTCCTATTTCTTTAAGAATTAACAGCTGATTCCTATTCAGAGCAATGTCTGCCAGTGTTTCCAGCGTTCTTTTAACCCCAATTTCCATGTAGTTTATAGATATCTGCTCGTATTTAAATTGGTAGGGCAGTCCAGTATGACCTATCAAATCTGATAAAAATGTTCTTTTTATGTTTTTACAGAATAGCAGCGTTAGTTTAGATCCTTATTTGTAATGCTGTGGCCAAGCTTCTTTGCCTTTGTAATTAAATGCTTTCTCATTATTTCATTTGTTGGTTTTATGTGTATGCCGAAAGGCTTTAACTTGATGCCTTTCGAAGCCAAACCTTCTATTTTATTTGGATTATTAGTCATAAGTCTTACAGATTTAATAGCTAGCGCTTTAAGTATGGCTGCAGCAGGATCAAAGTCCCTGTGTTCGTTTTTGTAGCCTGCCTTTTCATATCCATCGTAAACGCTTAATTGCCTGCCTTTTTTGTCTTTTTTTTACTATAACTTTGCCTTTTTTGATTTCAAAAGTGTTTTTATAAGCGGCAATCTTTGCCTTTATTCCGTTTCCTCCTCCTTCCTGGTTTAAATATATTAGTATTCCCTTTTTCTCCTTTGACATCTGTTTCAGTGCAAAATCCAACTCTTGCCTGCATTCGCAGTTGTCTGCATGGAAAAGCTCGCTGGTACGGCAGGATGAATGTACTCTAACCAAGGGATAATTGTAATCCATAAATTTTTTGCCTGTGAAATTTCCAAATATGGCAACGTCATACTCCTTTCCAGTGGCATAATCACCGAAAACAATGTAGGTCATCGGCCCATATTCTGTCGGAAGAGGCGTTCTGCCCAGTTCAATAAGCCTTGGCATTTTTGATTGATATAATAATTTGACCATCTCCTCTTCGACTTCCCACGGTTTATTCCAGTTTCTGTCCAAGTAATTAATAATTGCTGAAAATTCGGCCTTTTCCATTGTTTTAGGTATCATCAACAAAATTTAAAGATTTTAGCGGTTTCTTTAATCTTATATGTAGTTAAGACCGATTTTTTCCGCTTTTTTCTCAGCAGCTGTAAATATAAACTTGGCTATTAAAGCAAATAAAGCCAGCTCTCCTATAGTAATCATCCACATTAGATATACGGGCGCTATCAATGATGATCCGATTAGATAGTACCTTACAAGGTACAAACTTGAAGTCAGAGGTACGAATAAAGCTGCATAATTTACTGAGCTTGGAAGCACCTGCAATGGTATAAAAGCCCCGCTTAAGAATGTAATAGCTAAAGTAATTATGCTTTCCAGTGCTTCTACTCTTCTAAAAAGCAGCATTGCAGCACCGATCATAAATCCCAGCTGAAGCATGCCCAGAAATCCTATAACAAAACATATAATTGAAAGCAGTAATCCCAATGGCGTTAAATAATTAAAGGCAAAAAATATTGCAATCAAGTAAATTGGCGAATAAATCATAAGAGAAATCATCACTTCAGATGCGCTGTTCAAACTAAAATATATATACCTGGAAACAGGAGTAGTAAAGGAATAGTTTATAATACCAGACCATAGTTCAAAGTTTGCTTCTCCTGCAACGCTGGAAACTGTTTCTTCAAGCAGCGGCAGCATTGCCGCCCCTATCAGAATAAAAGAAATTATGCTTTTAGTCCCTATTGCAGAAATAGAAGCAGAATAAAGCGGTATAAAAAGAAGCATTAAAATTGCGTTTGCTGCCGCATAAATCACCCAGAATATGAAATTAGAATTATATCTTTTAAGTAAAGTGAAATTCATCCATAACGACATACGGAATACCTTGAATATCTCTTTAACTTTATTTGCCATTTCCCATCGCCTTTACAAATGCATCCTCTACCGTAGCACTTTTTACTGTTATTTTCGGTTCTAAGTTCTCATTTTTAAATATAGAAGTTAAGGCTAACAGCGATTCATTTACTTTATTTGTGTATATGACCGTGGATCCGGCAGTCTGTTTTATTCTTACTATCGAAGGTATCCTCTTAATTTTTCCAATTAGTAGTTTATTTAGATGTATATCCAGTGTTATCTTGTCTTTATAATCCACCATATTTTTGAATTCGAACGGTGTGCCGATAAATTTTATTCTGCCCTTGTTTATTAGTACTATCCTATCGCATATTTCTTCTGCTTCAGCCATGTTGTGGGTTGTGACTATCATTGTCATCCCTTCCTTCCTCGCAAAATCCATTAAAAAGGCCCTGAATTTTTTAGCCGTTACCGGGTCCAGCGATTTTGAAGGCTCATCGAGGAAGCACAACCTTGGTTTGTGTACTAGCGCCCTCATTATAATAATCGCCTGTTTTTCTCCCCCCGATAAGGTGGAGAACTGGCTGTTTAATTTTCCTGAAAAACCTATCATTTTGCTTATATATTTTATTTCCTTTTCTACATCCTCTTTTTTGACGTTTCTAAATGTATATGAGAAATATACCAGGGTTTCAAAAGCAGTAAGTCTATAATATGCAGATTTTTCACTGTCCTGTCCAGCGTAGCCTATTATTTCCCGGAGTTTATTCGGTTCCTTCAATACATCTATCCCGAATGCGTTAATGCTACCCTGTTCCGGTATAAGCAATGTCGCAAGAATGTTTATTAAAGTGGTTTTACCTGCACCATTCGGGCCAAGCACACCCAATATTTCTCCTTCTTTTATGTCCAGATTTATATTTTTTAGTGCCTTTGTCACTTTCCCGCCGTTTTTATACCTCTTGCTTAGATTTCTTATCCTTACGGCGACATTTTCCATAATTGATTAAAACCCGCGTGGTATTAATTCTTAATCGTTTTTAAACCAAATGGCAAAAATTATGTACTATAGCTGTAAAAGCATGCCCTGAGATTCTAGTTTTATGATTTTAAGGTAGGTTTCCGCTGCTTTTAGCAAATCGTTTTTGGATACCCTTTCAAAGGCAGAGTGTGCATATCTGTAATCTCCTGGGCCGAAAACAATTGTCTTTGCTTTCTTTCTCCAGAAATACATCTCTGTAAAATAGGAAGCAGCCAGTGTTTCAAGCCCCAACAGCTTTGGAAGATTATACAGATTATTGAATACAGGTTCAAAATCCCAGATATTTTACCATTATAATTTCATCGAAATATCTCCCTTTATCTTTTAATGCATCTTTCAATAAACCTACTTTCTTAAATCCCAATTTTTTGTATAGATGAATAGCTCTGTTATTGTTTGCGAAAACGGAAAGCTTTACGATTTTTATCCCCTCTTTATGTGCATATTTCAATGCTTGCCGTATCATAAATTCGCCGATTCCCTTGTCTCTATATAATTTTTTTATAAATATACCTAACTCCCCAACATGCGCCGATTTTCCATATAGCCTGTTTATTCCGATATTTGCTACTATTTTTTTGTCAATTTCGGCTAAAAATTGAATTCTCTTTTTTTCTTTAATTTCTTTTATAGCATTTCTAACGTATTCTTCTTCCTGCTTTCTATTTACTTTTTTATTTGCACCTATCGGTGCATGCTCATCAATCAATTCATTTATAACGCTCATTAATTGCATCGAATCTTTTTCCAAAGGATAACGTAATAAAACAAGAGTGCCATCTTTAGCCGTATACAACATCTCTTTGTGCAAGTTCATTATATTATCTTCGTTTTTGGGTATTTAAATTTTCTAATTTTGCAGTAATGACGCAATAATTTTAAAAACAACTTCTTTACTTCTGTCCATTCTATCTTTCTTGTTTTTGTGCTTTTGAGAGAAGAATTCTTCCTTATGCAGGGGTCTATCACCGACTTCTAATATGCCTGCTGCTTTCTTACCAAAAGCTGCAGCTAATCTATATAAAGCAGATAGCTCCATGTCTATTGTAGATACACTCATTTGCTTGAAAAATTTCAACAATTCGAGGGTTTCTCCATAGAACAATTCTACCGTTGCATGATTATCATTCTTAACTTTTAGACCATAGCTCCGCGCATATATTTCTGCTTTTTTTGTAAGTTCATCAATAAGGATATTATTTCCAACAGGTAAAAATTCAAAGGCATTAACATATTCCGAACTAAGCTCTTCCCAAGGAAGTACAAATTTTGGTATGTTTATATCCCCCGTATCAAGATCATCAACCAATGACGCGGTTGTTCCTAAAAATATTATTTCTTTAATACCCGGATTTTTAGCTAATATGTAAAATCTATCAGTTGCTTCTGCTACACCTCTGTTTATAAAAAGAAAGAGCGTATTTTTTATTCTGTAATTGTTCTCAAGTTTGCTTAAATGTCTGTCATCCGTTTTTAAAGTTTCAATTTTGTATTCCTTGCTTAATCTATCAATCCAATCATCTGGTAATACTCTGTCCCATTCTATTGGGCAGACTATAACTCTTTTTGTTAGCTTTTCAACGCCAAACTCTTCAATTAAAATCTCCTTTTTATTTACCTGTGAATAGTATACCATTTTTTATTATGTTGCCGTTTATTTAAATTTCTTTAAAAAATATCAAATTAGTTAAAAATATTGGAAGATTTATCAATTTTTGATTAAAATTTTCTAAACACTTTTATATGATAAGCTACTTAGACTAATATGGAATTGTTCCACAAAAAATTTAAGTGTGAAAAATGCGGACAGGAGTTCAAAACAGAAGATGAACTCAATGAACACATGAAAGTGCACATGGAACCTGAACAGCCTCAGGAACCTCAGCAAAGTGCTGAAGAACAAAAGCCTGAACAGCCTCAGGAACCTCAGCAAAGTGCTGAAGAACAAAAGCCTGAACAGCCTCAGGAACCTCAGCAAGAAGTGCAGC
>JAJZXE010000010.1 GCA_021802505.1 Nanobdellota archaeon | reverse complement strand
CAAAGTACTGGTAGCAGCGAAGTCAAGAGTGGACAGGACAATCAATCGGTACAAAAGAGTTGATTTTTCAGCAAAAGATAAAAATATAATTAACGGTATACGAGCAGATTGACTTATGCACATGCATAGCCGCAAGTAAAACATTTAAATAAAAAACAAAATATCCATATGTAACTTTGTAGCTTTTAGCTCAGGAAAGATTTAAATCTTTTGTATGCTTTTTTTACTGTATGGATTTTAATGAGAAATATATTTCTGAGTTTTCACTGGGTACCATTAATATCAAATATTTTTCTCTTCCATCCCTTGAAAAAGACGGTTATAAAATCAATAGACTGCCGTTCTCAATAAGGGTCGTTCTGGAATCACTTTTAAGAAATTTGGACGGCAAGAGTGTAAAGAAAGAAGACGTTAGTAATCTAGCCAATTGGAGTGCAAAGCAGCCTGTTGATTCCGACGTTCCGTTTAAAGTTTCCAGGGTTTTAATGCAGGATTTTACAGGCGTCCCTGCTGTTGTGGATATAGCCGCAATAAGAGATTATGTTTCAAAGAAAGGTATGGATCCTTCAAAGGTCGAACCTTTGATGAAAGTAGACCTTATAATAGATCATTCTGTCCAGATCGATGTATTCGGGACTGCAGATGCATTTAACATAAACCAGAAAAAAGAGGTTGAACGAAATAGCGAGAGATACAAGCTTTTAAAATGGGCCAGCCAGGCCTTCAAGACTTTCAATGTCTTTCCGCCTTCCGCAGGCATATGCCACCAGGTAAACTTAGAATATCTTGGAGAAGTGATTCATCTAGACAGAAATACTGGAATAGCATATCCAGATACCTTAGTCGGAACGGATTCGCATACCACTATGATTGATGGCTTAGGTATAGTGGGTTTTGGGGTCGGAGGTATAGAGGCGGAAGCGGCGCTTCTTAACCAGCCGGTTTCCTTTACAACGCCAAAGGTTTTAGGCGTGCAGTTGACGGGGAGGCTTAGCAAAGGCATAACTGCCATGGATCTGGCGCTTACACTTACGAAGAAGTTCAGGGAGAAGGGTGTCGTTGGCTGGTTCATAGAATTTTACGGCGAAGGCGCAAAATCCCTTTCATTGCCGGACAGAGCCACTATCTCCAACATGTGCCCAGAATACGGTGCAACTATCTCTTTCTTCCCCGTTGACAATGAAACGTTGAATTATATGCGGCAGACCGGCAGGAGCGAGGAACAGATAAACCTTGTAAGAAAGTACTACGAAGAACAGGAAATGTTTGATATGGATTATTCAGACGTGGAGTTTTCCGATGTGCTTACTCTTGATTTATCTTCCGTGCAGCCATCAGTTTCCGGTCCGAGCAACCCCAAACAGGCCGTTTCTCTGTCCGGTGTTCCATCCACATTTATAAATGCATTCGTAAAAGACGGCAATACCAATAACAAAGTTACAAAAGAGGAGGTAAGGCTAGGCAGTGAAAGCAACTTAGTCGAACCGGAGAATATTGATTTTAGAAGAAAAGCGGCGGATATAAAAAAGATAAAGATAAGATTCAATGACGGCAAAGAAGAGGAATTATCTGATGGAGATATAGTGATATCAGCCATTACTAGCTGTACAAATACCAGCAATCCCATTGCAATGGTCGCGGCGGGGCTTCTTGCAAAGAATGCGGTAGAAAAAGGTCTTACTGTAAACCAAAAAGTTAAAACAAGCTTGGCTCCGGGTTCAAGGGTTGTTACAGAATACCTTGAAAAAGCAGGACTGGATAAATATCTGGACAAATTAGGCTATTCTTTAGTTGGTTATGGATGTACAACCTGTATAGGTAACAGCGGACCTTTAGTCCTAGAGGTATCACAGGCTATAAAAGATGCGGGAATAGCGACTGCAAGTGTCTTATCAGGTAATAGGAATTACGAAGCGAGAATACACAATGAAGTTAAGGGAAATTATTTAATGTCTCCCCCTCTGGTTGTAGCTTATGGCATCGCCGGTTCTGTTCTCAAAGACATCAGCAGAGAACCGCTGGGAAAAGGAAGCGACGGCAAGGATGTTTATCTCAAAGACATATGGCCTGAAGACGATGAAATAAGGGAGATAGTAGCTGCGACCCTTTCACCTAACGAATTTAAGGAAAAGTATAAGGATAATCTAAAAGATGTAAACCCGTATTGGAATGAACTACCATCCGCAACTGGTTTATTGTATAAATGGGAGGATGACAGCACATACATAAGACTGCCGCCTTTCTTTGAAGGATTTGATCCTGATAAAGAAACAGAGATAAAACCGATAGAAAATGCCGCCGTTCTGGCGGTTTTTGGTGATTCCGTTTCAACAGATCATATCTCGCCGGCAGGCAGCATACCAAAGGACAGTCCGGCCGGTAAATATCTGATAGAGCACGGAGTAAAGCTTGAAGATTTTAACACTTACGGTTCAAGAAGAGGAAACGACCAAGTAATGGTAAGAGGGACGTTCGCAAACATAAGGATAAAAAATCTTCTTTTGAATGGAGTAGAAGGCGGTTTTACAGTTCATTTTTCATCGAATGAAAAAACAACAATATTCGATGCTGCAATGAAGTATAAGCTGGAGAGGAAACCTCTGGTTGTATTTGCGGGAGAGTTTTATGGGAGTGGTAGTTCAAGAGATTGGGCCGCTAAAGGTCCGATGCTTCTAGGAGTTAAAGCAATAGTTGCTAAGAGCTTTGAAAGAATACACCGAAGCAATTTAGTTGGAATGGGAATTCTACCCTTACAATTTAAAGATGGAGAAGATGCCTCTTCATTGAACATAGACTTCAGCAAACCTGTAAGTGTAGAGATAGACAAGTCGCTTATACCAAGAAAATCGGTTAAGATTAAGTTTACCAGAAAAGGTGAGGATAAGGTTTCGGAAGCAGAAGTTATATCCAGAATCGATTCGGATATTGAATTAGAGTATTATAAGGCAGGGGGGATTTTAAATTACGTGATAAAGAGGATGACTGAACATGGAAAATAAGAGAAATTGGAAGGTGGCGGTAATAAAGGGAGACGGCGTCGGACCCGATGTTGTCAATGCTGCGTTGCTTGTTTTGAATAAAGTAATGCAGAAATTTAATCTGAATATAGAATATGTGCCGGCAGAGGCAGGACTAAACTGCGTTGAGAAATACGGGACTAACCTGCCTAAGGAAACTCTTGAGATTCTTAAGACCACGGACTGTGTCCTGAAGGGCCCTACCACTACACCGGAAGGAGCAAATTCTCTGCCAAGCGCAAATGTCGGCATACGGAAATATTTTGATTTGTATGCGGATGTGCGTCCAAACAAGACCCTTCCAAAAGTTCCCAGTTTAAAGCCAAATGTCGATATGGTTATTGTACGGGAGAACACGGAAGGGATGTATTCAGGTCTGGATTTTAGGGTAAACAGTGAAACTACTGTTGGTTTAAGGATTATAACAAGAAAAGCATGCGAAAGGATAGTGAAATACGCGTTTGAATTGGCTGAAAAGCGTAAAAAACATGTTACTCTAGTACATAAGGGCAACGTGTTAAAAGTATCTGACGGCATGTTTAAGGATATATTTTATGAAACTGCTAAGAATTATCCGGATATAACTGCAGACGATGCACATGTCGATGCAATAACACAGTGGTTTATAAAGCAGCCAGAATTTTACGACGTGCTTGTAACCGAAAATCTTTTCGGAGATATAATTTCGGATGAGGCGGCTATGATAGTGGGAGGTATAGGCACCGGCGCTTCGGCAAACATAGGAGAGCGATATGCCATGTTTGAGCCAATACACGGTTCAGTTCCAAAATACACGGGGATGGACAAGGTTAATCCTATAGGAACTGTAATGTCGGTCAAGATGATGATGGATTGGATGGGTTACGAAGCTGCTGGGAAAGCCATAGAAGACGCCGTCCATAAAGTACTGGAAGAGGGCAGGGTATTGACGTATGATCTCGGTGGGACTGCAAAATGCTCAGAAGTGGGAAAAGAAATAGCAAAAAAGATAAGTTTATGATAAACCTAAATTAATATGTCCTCTGCTGTTGTTTAGGCATAAAAAAGAACGTTCTTCTTTTATGTGTTAATGTTTTATAAGCTAAGAATTTTGGATTAGCTTTTTGAGAGTCATAAGCAGCTTATCAGGGTCATGTTCATATGTTAAATTACTATTTATAAAATCTCCCACTATAACATTATCATCTTTCAGATCGTTCTCTACAAAACCGGTAAAACTTCCATATTTTCCCTTTATGTTTGAAATCCCGTACTTTTTGTTGTTTACAAGAACATAGTCAAAGTCAATTCCTCTTTTTTTGAATATACCAACGAAATCAGAAGATTTGAAATTGTCGCTTTCTGATTTTTTGTTCATTATATTTACTATTAGTACTTTTTTTGCCTCCGATTTTTTAAGCGTTTCATAAAATCCATCTACCAACATGTTTGGGATTATCGAAGAATATATATCTCCCGGTCCGAATATAAGAAAATCAGACTTTTTAATCGCTGTTATGGCGTTTTTGCTTATCTTAACGTGTCTATCTAGTTTTATATCGTGTACTTTTAAACTTTTGTTAGAATTTATGTCAAGATTTTCTTCCCCTAAAAATTCTCCTCCGTCAGTCTTTATCACGAGATTTGCAGAACAATTTATATCATCTGTT
The DNA here is from genome assembly GCA_021802505.1 of Nanobdellota archaeon. Lineage (GTDB taxonomy): Archaea > Nanobdellota > Nanobdellia > Parvarchaeales > Parvarchaeaceae > Parvarchaeum. Next base: position 22,728 of record JAJZXE010000010.1, on the reverse strand, counting down.
ATAGGTATAAAATCAATATTTTCGGGCGTTTTGAACAGGTTTTTAGCTATGCTAAGGTAATCTTTGCCGTATTTATTGGCCAAACTGTACAAAATAAGATTACCAACACTGTGATTGATGCCCTCCATCTCTATTCTTTGCGAGCTTAATTCCTTCAAATCGACGTTCTCCGACACTGCCAGTATTCTGTCCCTTAAATCTCCAAGTGCGTATATCCCGAATTTTCTACGGAGATAACCGGTCGATCCTCCGGAATCGAACATAGTGACTATATTATTTATTTTTATGTTTTCTATTTTTTTAAGTGCCTTGAGTATATTTCTCGCGCCACTTCCTCCTATTATGGTTATCGTTTTCATAGCTGCTTTTCTACTATTTTCTTTTTACTGTAAACCAGTTTATTTGATTCTATCTTACCGTTTACCTCTGTATTGGAGCCTATTACGGAATTGTTACCGATTATAGTGCCGGGCATTATGGATGTATTTATACCTGTCTTTACATTGTTGCCCATAACCACTCCGAGGTGTGTAAGCCCGGTATCATACTCTTCAGATTTCACCTTTATTTTTATTGTTTTTCTGTCTATTCTGCGGTTACCAGTAATAAAAGCCGCCCCTATCCTGCAGTCCTTTCCTATCACACTATCTCCTATAAAGCCGCTGTGTATGTGTGTGTTATCCATTATTATAGATCTGGCTATCTCTGTTCCGAAGCCGATTTTTGTACCCTCTCCTAATATGCTGTTCCTTATCAGTACGTTGTCCCCTATGAACGAATCACTGCCTATTATCGTTTTTCCCTTCAAGGATACGTTGTTTCCCAGCTTTACATTTTTACCCATTAAAACAGTTTTTTCTATAAACACAGTGTCGCTTTTCCTGTAAATATCTGTTTTTTCATGGGTTTTATCATCGTCATAAATTAACTCCCTAATCGACAGTAAATCCGTTACATATTTCAAAGAGGGCAGTTTTTCCGTCATAAAATAATTTAAACCGGCTGTTTTCGCAAGTTCATTTAATACAGCCTCAAAATTATATCCATCGTTTAATTTTTTATCAAGTCGGTTTATAATCTCCTTATTCAGTTTATATATCCCGATAATCGAATAGTCTCCCTTCTCAAATTTCTGTTTCTCTCTAATCTCGGTGATTTTGTCGTTTTCAATCCTTGCTATGCCGTGTGTTTTTTCCTCCCCGTTTTCATACTTTTTGACGGCTATCGCCGGTGCCTTTACCCTTGCTGCCTGCTTAAGGCAATCCGCTATATTTATGTAATAAGGCATAACCACCAGGAACTCGTCTTTTATAAGGTTCCTGGCTTTTAGTATTGCATCGTCCATCCCTTTAGGCTCTTCCTGCTTTATTATTGTCACATTTTTTCTTTTTAGTATGTTTTCAGGTATTTCAGTCTTTGGATTCATGACGAGTATTATCTCGTTTTTATTTAGATTATCTATAACTCTTTCCAGTATTGTTTTGCCGCCTATCTTCAACAGAGATTTGTGGTAAAACTCTGAAAACGGCCAAAATCTTGAAGATTCTCCAGCTGCCAATATTAATATTTGCATATATCTTAAAGTCTTTTAAGAAAATATCTATTATAAAAAGCTTTAATTTCAGCGTTCCTTACTAATTCTATGTCAATAAAAGCCCCAAAACTTAAACCTAATGCAAATATAAAGATAATCGCACCAGCAAGTCCGCCGGATCTTAAGATACTATCTACAAGTATCTCTCTTCTAAAGAAGTATGGTTTTAATGTGTCATTGGGAGAAAACCTTCGAAGACTGGTGCAAAGAGCAGATCTGGCGGCACCGGATAAGGACAGGGCTGCGGAGTTTAACAATGCATTTAAAGACGACACTATCGATGCCATTTTCTGTGCCAGAGGAGGGTACGGTTCCATGCGGATCTTGGCAGACATTGATTATGATGCAATAAAATCTCATCCAAAGATATTCATAGGTTACAGCGACATAACGGCACTGCACCTAGCGATACATAAGTTTACTGGTTTGGTGACTTTTCACGGCCCCATGCCAGGAGTGGATGCGGATGAGATGCGGAAACCCTCCTTTCAAAACGTTCTGTCGGTTTTAAAGGGAGAATCAAAGGATATCTCCAGTAATATCAATCGCGTCGTCAAGTATATCGTACCTGGGAAAGTAGAAGGAATAAGCGAGGGCACTAATATTTCGCTTTTTGCTTCATTAATAGGAACAGATTATATGACAGATGCAAGGGGTAAACTGGCATTTTTCGAGGATATCGCCACCACCTCTGGTGATGTAGACAGATATCTTTTTAGGTTAAAGCTTGCAAAAGCACTGGATAAATTCAACGGTTTTGTTTTCGGTGATTTTACCGATATTCCAAAGTCGGAGGAAGTATTGCCGTCAATGGAAGAGATCATAGAGGATTATATGCTCGAGCTTAAGAAGCCGTCACTCTATGGTTTGCCTTTCGGACACGGCGACGATCAGATGCTCATCCCTTTAAATGTAAAAATGCGAATCTCAAGCGATGAGCCTTATCTAGAGTTATTGGAAAACGTGGTTGAATGAACTATTCTAAGCTTCCGCAAGGGTTTCTCGCTTCAATGCCTGAACTTGCTTCTGCTTTCTCAAAATATTGCATAGTTATATCTCTTCATTTTCTTCTTCCTTTATAATGTTGCATTTTTTGAGGTATAATTCATATTTTTTGATGTGTTTTGATACTTCTTCAACCAATTCTTTAGTCTCCGGGCTGATTTTGTATATTCTTTTCCGCCCGTTTTTTCTAACGGTTATGAATTGGCAGTTTATTAAACATTTTAAGTCGTGTGAGAGGTTTGTTTGCTCTATCATCAATTCTTTCTGTAATTCACTGGCGCAAAGTTCCTTATTGCTGAGTAATTTTAATATTCTAAATCTATTCTTGTTTCTAAATACGTTGAAAAAAAGATCTGTTGCGTCCGTCATAAACCCTCGTTGGTTATCATGTTTTCTAATGTAGGTATCCCATTTGCTAATCCCTCACCAACGTACAGGATTTTACCGGAAGGGCTTATTAAGTAATATATATCCAATTGAAATGTCGGAGGGGTGTTATACGCCAAGGTCATGTTATAACCTGCTACACCGCCCTGTACATACGAATTATTATTCCCATATTCGGATATAAATTTAGAGATTGGCATTCCCGGTTGGCCAAGATCATTATACTGCTCAAGTTCTACTATTTTCACATTGTGCTGTTCAAAGAAATTAAGATCACTTGCAAGTACTTGGTTGCCTTGCGCACAGCTGCTGCACCATGTAGCTACAAACCACAAAAGCAACGGCTTTCCATGGTAGTTATTCACACTTAAATTGCTACCGTTTACGGCCTGGAAAGTATAGTTTGGTGCCGTCTCCCCTGTTATTAAATACTTTGAGGATTTAGAATGGTTTATTATAAAAAAGTTAATTATTATCACTAATACAATTGCCACAATTATAACATACACAAGGTATTTAATCTTTACTCTCATTTTTTACCTCACAGCAATAAGCTTCTATGTTTTTGGTCTTTATACTACAACTTGAATTTATATTCTTAGTTATCTGCATTAATCCTAAAAATGCGATGATTGCGCCGCCACCTATGAATACGGGAGAGTAAATACTAAATACAGACTGTATCTTGCCTGTGTTACCCAGTATAAATGAGGTACTGAATCCTGCTATCGCCATAATAGAAGGTATTATGCTGGTGCAGCATAAACTGCTAGGGAGAACAGCTCCGATTATTGACCCAATTGTCAGTTTTTTACTTGTTTTGGATTTTATGCTAAAGGAGTATGCATTTAGTGTTATTACCAGACTTATCAAAGAGGATATTACTAGGGTGGAAATTACATCAAATTCAATGTAATACGCTCCGAAGTCAATTATTCCTGTCGCGGAGTTTATCAGTAGATAACCGTAAATAAACGAAATGAAAACAAAAAGCGCCGTAAATAAAAATAAATATCTTTTGAGCGATAAGCTGTCGGTTAATACTTTTTTAAGCATTATTATATGAAATTTTTTTCATATATAAACACTTGGGCTAATTTATTAACGTTGGTTGATTTATTAAAATATGAAAAATAATCAGAAAAAAGACCCGAAAAATCCGGACACAGGTTTTGTCATTACGGTTGTTTTTATCACGGTGTTTGTTCTTTTGCTGGTTTATTACCTGCTAACAGTGAGTACAGTGGCTTCTTTTTCGGTGAAAGTCACTTCATGGTCACTGGCAAATATCTCTCCGTTTTATCCTATAGATATCCTAAATGTAACCCCCATTTTTAATTCTTCAACTGATCTTCTTTACTTGGCCGTAACACTAAAGAATGGCGGAAATTCCACTATAGGTTATGTCTCCGGGTGTGTTTCCCCCTTTGATGGGGAGGTTTTTCCGCAGAGCACTGCAAATCTCACTTATATCAAGGGCATTGCGGTGTGCGGTGTTATTACTGTAACACCTCTACCCGCAAATCGCACCGTCACTTTAAAATGGCCTTATTCTCCGCAGGCAATAAATGTCTCTAAAACGGGTAATTTCTACGTGAATTTACGTTTTCCTTTCGGATTCTATCACAGTATTTCTTTGCCGTGCAAAAGAATCAATGCTTCCTGCAGTATTAACTCATCTGCATTCGATGGATTTACAAATACTGCATTTATACAAATTTCACTTTCTTCCGCTTAGGAAAGATATATAAACCTTGAAAAGTCTAATAATATATAATAAGTCATACAAAGTGACTTTGGTCTATTAGACCTTAAATTACGATTAACAATTTGGCTTATAATAAGCCTTTTTGGAGTTTGGAGGTGTTGAATTATGGCAAAGATAGGACCTACTTCTTTCAAGTATATCCTTCACGCTAAGTTTACGGCGGATAGTTTGATTGATAAGCCCGATGTTATAGGTGCTGTTTTCGGTCAGACAGAAGGTTTGCTCGGTGAAGAATTAGATTTAAGAGAAGCGCAGAAGAACGGGAAAATAGGAAGAATAAACGTAGAAAGTTCTTCTTCTAGCGGTAAAACGAGCGGAGAGATAACTATTCCCACTTCATTGGGAATGGCGGAAACGGCATTGATAGGCGCTGCTATAGAAACAATAGACCGGATAGGGCCGTCAAAGGCGACAGTTTCTGTAGACAAAATAGAGGATGTCAGGATATCTAAAAGAGAGTACATTATGCACAGGGCCCAGCAGCTGCTTGAAGAGGCCATGAAAACCTCGGAAGTAGATACTACGGAATTGCTGCAGAAGCTGTACGAAGATGTCAGACAGAAAGAATTTATAGAGTATGGTCCTGAGAAATTACCAGCCGGTCCCGATCTTGAGGACTCGGAGGAAATAATCGTTGTAGAAGGAAGGGCCGATGTTATGAACATGCTAAAGCATGGGTTCTCAAATATTATAGGCATGAACGGCACAAATATACCCAAGGCGGTAATAGACCTGAGCAGGAAAAAGATAGTTACTCTGTTTGTCGATGGAGACAGGGGCGGAGACATGATAATAAACTCGTTCATGCAGCAGGGGCATGTTGATTTTATAGCAAAAGCTCCCAGTGGAACAGAGGTTGAAGAGTTGTCAAAGAAGGAAATCAATCAGTCTTTGCGTGCAAAGGTCCCCATAGATGAGTATGATCCTTCTTTAAAGAGAGAATCAGCCGCTCCGAAGAGAGCTCCACATCAGGTGGTAGAAGTGCCGCAGGAAGTAAAGGAAAAGGTAACCCCCTTGATAAATGATATAATAGGAACGAGGGGCGCTTTTCTCGTAAACGACAAATTTGAAATCCTGGGCAGGATACCGTACAAGGGGGTGGAGGATGCGATACTCAACCTTGAAAACATACATATGCTTATTCTTGACGGCTTAGTAACGGACGAAATAGCCAAGGCGGCCGAGGAAAGTGAAATTGCCTATGTCATAGGCAGCAGAATTTTAGGCAGCAGCTCCTCCGTTAAGCTTTTATCCTACGAGGATATCGGCTATAAGTACAGATAGAACGGGCTACCTCGGTGTACCGGTAAAGTCGATGCCGTGGTAATATTTTATGGTGAGAATCCAGAACCATTAGGAAAAACGATAAATGTCAAGAATACTGTCCTGGGCCTATACGGGGAGGATACCAGAATAACCTCCAGAGTTCATGAGTTGGTAAAAGCACTGGTTGAATGCAAAAAGAGCTTTACGATAAAAGTTTACGCCGCGCACATCATGCATTTTTCAATGATACAAGAAAACAAACTTATGATGAGAAAGCAGTGAAAGATGCATGTAATATGGTACTCGGTTTTTCAAATTAAAACTTAAGAAGTTAAATTCGGGTTTATTTTAAACCAATACTCTTCTTTGCCTTATTATAAAAGTACTCTTTATTTTCCTTTAGATCCGCTAAACCTCTTTTTACAGCGTCTTCCGCCACTGCGGATGCAATTCTGGGATATAGCTCTTTTTCTGACATGTTTGGCACTATGTATTTTTCATTGATTCCTTTTTCCTGGGCAAATACCGCCAGTTCTTTTGCAGCCACTATCGCAGTCAAATAATCTATCTTTCTCGCCCTTGAATCCAGGATACCGCGGAATAAACCTGGGAATATCAGGCTATTGTTTATCTGATTAGGGAAATCTGAGCGGCCGGTCGAAACAATAAATGCGCCAGCTTTGTATGCTTCGCTCGGCAGGATCTCCGGCTCCGGGTTTGCGTCTGCGAATACTATCGGTTTTGTGCTCATTCTCTTTATCCATTCAGGCTTTATTGCACCGGCTCTGCTAAATCCTACAACTATATCAGCACCGTCAAAGGATTTTTCGGCGGTCATTATGGAATCTTTATTAGATTTTTTCATTATTTCATATTTCCACCTATTTGCCGTCTTTATCACTTCAACATCATCTCTGCTGCTGTATAAAGGGCCTTTACTGTCTCCTATTATTATATTTCCGGGATCAACACCGTATTCTTCGAGTGTTTTAAACAGCGCTATATTCGCAGCACCCGCACCTATCATGACTATTCTGCTTTTTCTAAGGTCTTTTTCAACGATTTTTGTTGCATTTATAAGGCCTGCGAGAGCCGCCGCAGCGGTTCCCTGTTCATCATCATGCCAGACCGGAACTTTCAATTCATTCTGTAACCTTTCCAATACTTCAAAGCAGAACGGCGATTCTATGTCTTCTAGGTGTATTCCTCCGCTCGTTACTGAGATGTTCTTTACGACATTAACAAATTCATCAACTTCTTTTGTTTCTATAGGTATGGGCACAGCATTAACTCCTCCCAATTCCTTGTATATAAGTGATTTGCCCTCCATTACCGGGAGAGATGCCAGCGGGCCGATATCTCCCAGACCCAGCACTCTGGTGCCGTTTGTAACTATAAAAATGGTATTCTGTCTCCAGGTTAACTCCCAGGATAAATTTGGATCAGTGCTTATAGCGGTCGAAACAGCGGCAACTCCGGGAGTATAGACTATCGAAAAATCCTTCAGGGATCTTATCCTAGCGGTAGGTTTTAGTTCTATTTTTCCGTGATGCTTTCGGGAATATTCTATAGCTAATTCAGAATAATCCGGTTTTTTATTCATCTATTATATCGCATATACTATAATTTAAATCTTTTTTTTATGCATTTTATAATAAATCTGCAAATTACCTGATGTTATTGAATTGCCGGTTTATTTACCATTTTTTGAATTAAGGTTAAAACACAATATTTATATGTTTAGAATTTTAAACAGAGATATGGATTTTAAAGTCGCCGGAATAAATGAACTGAGAAAGGGAGATACTATACTTGTAGATGACCAGTTTATATGCAAGATAACGGATATTGCATTAAGCGCCCCAGGTAAACACGGTCATGCAAAGGCCAGAATAGAGGCCGTCGGGGTAATAGACGGTAAAAAACGGGTTTTTGTCATGTCGGCTGAAGATAGGGCCAAAATACCCATTATAGAAAAAAGAGTCGCGCAGGTTATAAGCGTAAGCGACGGCAAAGCACAGCTGATGGACATGGAATCATATGAGGTTTTTGATGCGGATATACCAGAAGAATTAAAGGACAAGATGAATGAAGGAACACAGGTCACCTACTCGGATCTGATGGGCCAAAAAATGATAAAAGGTATGAAGTAAGCCCTTCTCAAAGAAATTATTAAACTTTAACAGGTTCGTTGAAATTTTTATTTTATATGATTAAGAGCAGCCCATATAATTAAGATAATATTATTATGCATATTTCAATAAATTATTGGTCAAAATTTCCCGGCTTTTTGCTCTCTTCCGTCAATCTTTTCAGTTGTTCATCGTCTCTTTTGAAAGCTTCCTCTAATAGTTTATCCCTTCTTTGATCGCTCATCTTAGAAAAAAGATTGCACCAGTCTCTCCCGGAAACGACTAAGTTGAACCTGACAAGCGACGGATGAGCGCATTTGCCTCTCTCGAGTAAATCTGCGTTTATAACGTCATTCGGAACGAAATATTTGCATAATAGACAGTTCTCACCCTGCCAGGTTATGTGCTTATTGCTTTCTTCCATACAGTTTTATTAAATTCTCAATATAAAAATTTATCAGTTTTTATCTTTTGAACATAGAAAACAGGGCTACGTAAAATTCTATCATGATTTTGAACCTGCTAACCCCACTGCTGCTAGTTACTGATGTAAGTTTATTTATGTAGTCATTATCCTCTGGGTTTATATTAAACCTAGTTGTGTTTATGTTTTCCACCATGTGTGCTAATTTACTCGCTTTAGTTAATGGGATCACAATATCTTTGTTCATTAACCAGTTAAGTATAATCTGACTGGGAGTCGCTTCGTATTTTTTGCTTAAAACCTTTATGCTTTCAAGCAGCTTTCCATATTTTCTTTTGAATATTGCGCCATGAGCAAACGGGCTATAAGCCATAAGTGTAATTCTCTCTTTTTTCATGTAATCCATTAATTCTATTTCGGCCCTTCTGTTTACTATGTTGTATTCGACCTGATTTGAGACTATATCACATCTGGACAGGGCATTCTGTGCATCAATTAACTGTTTTTTGTCGAAGTTGCTAACTCCAATATACCATATCTTGGATTTGGAGGCATAAATCTATTATATTCAGATAAGCAGTACTATACCGCATCAGAATGCATTGAGGTATTCCTTTGATTTTAGCAGGTACAGTTCGTTTACTGCGTTCGTGACACTGTTTTTATATTTTATGGCTTTTTGGATCGCTTTGTTTCTGTAAGCGTTATGGAAATAAAGTGCATTCATATAAAGCAGGAATGAAGGTAGCATAGTTTCAATTCCGATATAGAAATTAAAATTGTTTTTTAGGACGGCATACGCCAAGCCGCTTGACAAGCTGCTTAATATCCCAGAGTATAAAGTATAAAAAAATAATCTGTTAAATTTTTCTTCATGAGATATCTCTTCTGCAGAATCATTCTCATTAACAGGGCATTTCTTATAATCGTAAAATATCCTTTTATAAATCTCCTTTAGTTTTACTCCTCTTTTGCCCAGAAATTCTACTCTTCTCTTAATCTCCCCGTTTTTAAGCAGGTTTTCCGCCTCTTCTTTCGGAGAGATAGCTACAAGCTGATCAAGGTTTATTTTGACCATATTTACTATAAATTTAATTAACTTAAAAACATTTAATTTAGATTGTTATAACCGAAAAACCTTCGTCTATACCTTTTGAAACGTATTCTCCCGCCGGTAAGAGTTCTAGGTGTTTCTCAAGTTCTTCTTTCAGGTTGTTCTGTTCTGCTATGAATATGCAGGCTTTCGGCGCTATCTGCCCTTTCACATTGTCTAGACTTTGCAGTATATCCGCTTTATCCGCTATAAATTTTTCTGCCGGCCCAAATACTAAAAATCTTACTTCATTTCCCTTGTCTTTCCTTCTAGCCGCGAAATTTATAGCCATGTTTATTTTCTCAGCGTCTGCACTTATAACAAAAAATAACATTTTTGACATTCTGTACTGATTCATTTAATACTTAAAAATGTTTGTATTTTTTAATTACTTATTGTTCCATACAAACCCCGCGGTGCAGTTTGCTTACATTGGTGGAAGCAGTGGTCAGTGCAGTAATGATTATAAAAACTGCAAATTAATCCCTCTGCGGTCAATTCATCTTACTTTTTATTATCCTTGAAAGTTTTGCAGAGAACTCTTCATTCTCTTTGTCAAGTTTTATGACATTGACTTTTTTATTCGATAGCTTCACATCAAAAGAATCTCCGCTGCCTAACTGGCCTATCATTATACCATCATAGCTCAGTACGCCCCGCCCTTTCTCAAGCTCCACATGGAGTTTTTCGTCTTTCCTTAGGATTATTGAATTTGTGAGGGGATTCTCTATCGAAAGAAACGTTAAGCACATTACATTTTTGTCGAGTATTATCGGCCCTCCCGCTGTTCTATTGTAAGCTGTAGAGCCTATCATGCTCGTTACCAAGAAGCCATCGCCGCTTAAAGCATAGTTATAAAGCCTGTTCCTCTTACCGCTTTCATCGTAATAAAGTTTAAAATAAACCTCTTCCTGCACGTTTTTAAGGAGAATTTCGTTTACTCCGTAATGTCTGCTACCGTTGTATTCAATTTCTACCTTTCTACCTATCTCCTCTACTTTATAATCCTTTTTAAGAAGGCTTTTTATTATGAAATCCATCTCTTTTAGGCTTACATCCGCATAGTATCCTGTGCTATCCTTCTCCTCGCTTCTTATCGGTAGAATAGGCCCTGAAAATTCATTTGCGGCTCGTATGAAGGTGCCATCTCCCCCTATCGCAAGGCATATGTCCGCATCATCCGAAATCTCAAATTTATTATATATTTTTTTAAGCTCGGGATATATCTTCTTCGCTATTATCTTTATCTTCATTCCAATACCTATCCTTTTTTGTTAAAATACGTTACAGGCGGCGAAGGGGGGAGCATATTCTTGTGTTTATTGCCGGTTATTATACTTATTATATGGTTTATCTGCGTTTCCCCAATATCGGTCTTTTCAGCCAGCTTTTTCGCTTCTTTAAAGCCCTTTTCATTCATATTATACAATACCCTGTCAATGTCCTCATATTTCACGTTTAGTTCGTTTTCTGCCGTCTGTCCCTTCCAAAGCTGTGGAGAGGGGGGCTTCTTCGCTACTTTCGTAAATATCTTAAGCCGTTCATTTTCCCCTATATAAGATAACAGTTGTATAACCTGTGTCTTGTACAGGTGCTCCGGTACATTTATGTCCACTCCCCCGTCTCCGTATTTTGTATAATACCCAAGGTAGTGCTCGCTTCTGTCATCCGTTCCTGCGACTATTGCCCCTGTTTTGTTCGCTTCCATATAAAGCAGCAGCATCCTTAGTCTTGCCTTAATGTTGGCCCGGGTCACCCTGTTTTTTTCATCTGTTACCTCAGGATCAAGGTCTTCCACGTCTTTTACTACCTTGTTTATATCTATTTTTCTCCATTTTATCCCCAACGCAGCGGCGACTTCTTCCGCGTCTTTTACGTCCTCTTCAGGAGTAGACTCGGCTGGCATTATCAAACCAAAAACATTATCTTTTCCCAGGGCCTTTTGACAGATATATGCAGTAAGAGTGGAATCGCTTCCGCCAGATAATCCTACAATGGCCTTTTTGTTTTCAAATGGTTTAAAGTAATCCTTAACCCACTTTATAGTATAGTCTAAAATACTTGGTTCGTCCATTAAAAGTTCTTTTGGCGGGTTCATAATACCTTTTCAAGCCGGCTCTTGTAAACAACGGCCCCATCCCTGCGAATTCTTACGGTTCCTGCTGAATAGTTGTTTTTCATGTATTCCAGTGCGGTTTTATGTTTTTCTTCGTTTATGTCCGCACAGCACTCATCGGCAATACTAATCTTATAGCCGTTGAAAAAGGCACCGGCAGCAGTATGCTGCACACAGATGCTAGTTACAAGCCCCGCGATATAAACTTCCTTTATGCCCTTCTCTTTAAGTAGATCGTCAAGAGGGGTATCAAAGAAAGAGCTATAAGTTCTTTTATCAATCCTCATAAACTCCCCAAATTCGGCAAATGAATCCATATCGAAATCCGATTTCTTTACGTTCCTTATCCCTTCCGTTGGAAGCCAATCCACTATCTCGCTGCTTTTACTGCCTTTCATGCAGTGGTCTTCCCAGGGCCCGCTGTTTTCTTTTAGTTCCGGATCATTTTTTTCGTGGGAATCGCAGCAGTATATAACTGGTATGTTCTGGCTGCGCATATACTCTATAAGCTCTATAAGTTTCGGCTTTATTTTTTCCGTATTCTCACAATACATGTTTTTGTCGAATCCCTTCTCTGCAAAGCCTTTTATTACGTCCACCACCAAAAGTGCTTTTTCCATATTTACCTCCTTTTAAGTTATTATGCCGCCATTCCTTAAATCAAAAGCGATATGGGTAAAACTTGCATTGTTTTTCTGTGGATGTTTAAAATTTCCCATTTAGATCGCTTAATAAGCAACCGCCATCAAATAAAGTTATGGAAAAGCTTAATTCACTTTTAATGGATGAAGCAGAATCGTCGCTCTTCCTTGACTACTACGAGTTTACAAGCGGGAAGTCGAATTTTGACCACAAAAGAAACAATAAGATAACGGAAATATACTATTTCAGGAAAATTCCTGAAAACATGGGAAATTACATGATAGCAGCCGGTCTTGAACAGGTTATACAATTTATATATGACTTCAGATTGAGCGATGACGATGCAGAATGGCTTAAAAGTTCGTCTGGGGGCAGTATCAGCGGCGAATTCATAGATTATCTCAAGAACTTTAAGTTTAACGGCAGTGTAAATGCGGTTCCAGAAGGGACGGTTGTATTTCCAAACGAACCTATCATTTCTGTGACGGGAAACTCCATAGATGTTCAGCTTTTTGAGACATACTTGCTTTCGGTAATGAACTTCGAAACTATGGTGGCTACAAAAGCTGCAAGGATATCCTACGCTTCAAAAGGCAAGCCTTTTCTTGATTTTGGTGCGAGAAGGGCGCACGGAAGGGATGCTGCGATCCTAAGCTCAAGGGCTTCCTATATAGGGGGCGCTTCCGGCACGGCTTTGGTGGCAGCGGCTAAAAAGCTTAGCATACCATATTCAGGCACAATGCCACATAAGTTTGTGCAGGAGCGGAAAAATGAACTGCAGGCTTTCAGGGAATACTCCGAATCCTTTCCAAATGATTCCATTTTTCTCATAGATACTTATGATGCTGTAAAAGGAGCGGAAAATGCCTGCATCGCGGGGAAGGAATTAAGAAGTAGGGGCTACGATCTGAAAGGAGTAAGAATCGATGGGGGAAATATACTAGAACTTAGCAAAAAAGTAAGATCTCTATTAGACAAGAATGGTTTTAAGGATACAAAGATTATTGCAAGCAGCGACCTGGATGAATACCAGATAGATTATCTTTTGTTCAATTCCGCACCCATAGATTTGTTCGGCGTAGGGACTAGGCTTGACACCGCGGCAAATTACGATTCGATTTCAAAGCAGGGAGGAGTTTCCGCCCTGGGGGGAGTTTACAAACTCGTGGAGGAGGAAGAAAACGGGGCTATGGTTCCAAAGATGAAAGTAACCAGCAAGGATAAGATAACTCTTCCGTTTAACAAGCAGATATACCGGAAGATAGAGAACGGCAGGATTTTAGAGGACATAATTGACAGAGTAACGTGTAAAAACTATGAAAATTACGATAAAGTGCTCGTTCCTATCATAAAGGATGGCAATTTGGTTTATGATTTTCCAACTTTAAATCAAATAAGGGAATATGCCAGCATGCAGCTTTCCATGTTGGATGACAAATACAAGGCGATAAAAAGCAAGTATATTTTCCCAGTCAGTACAGGCAGGGACATAATAGCTGCAAGGGATAAATTTGTGAAGAAAAGTCTCGGATGGTATCCTTACTGATAATTTTTTAATTTGTATATGCTTAGTCTCGCATCTCTAAGTGATTTCTGCTCTTCAATCAACCCTTTGTTCTTAAGATAAGTTATGCCATGTCTTACTGTTCTTATCTGCAGTGAAGAAATAGCAATTATGTCTTTCTGCGTAAGCGGCCCTTCATACTGAAGTAGTTTGACTATAAATTTTGCGGAAGGCGGCGCCTTTTCAAGATCGATAAGTTTTAACGCTCCCCTACTCTTAAGTTTTTCCAAGGGGTTTTTTTTAATCTCGTTTATTGTAACGAATCTTGCAGGGATCTCGTATTTTTTTATTGTCAGTTCTTTGCCTTTAAATGGATAACGGAACCTTCCGTCGCATATTATCTCAATCTCCCCATCAGAATTTGCGTTTTTTATTGTTATCTCCGACTCGTCGCTCACTATCATAGGTTTGTTCTGCTGCATTGATGAAAGAGGTGTCAATGCTATAACATTCGAGCCCTGTAGTACTATCGGGCCGCCTGAAGAGGCGGAATAGCCGGTTGAGCCGGTCGGAGTTGATATTATTATGCCGTCTCCCTCATCTTTGAACATTTGTTTTTTATCTATGTAAAGAGAATATATTATAGTTGATGCACTTTTCTTTGCCGCTATAACTACTTCATTTAAAACAGGCGGGAATGGTTTATTGTCAATCATTAGTTCTATTCTATTCCTTTTTTCTGTGTTATACTCACCGTTTGTGATTCTTTCGAAGAATTCCTCAAACTCTTCTAATTTTATCTCCGGAAGAAATTCATTTCCATAAACAGAAACACCTAAAACCGGTTTATCACTTTGGGGGTTTTTCCTGAATGTTCTCAGTATATTAAAGCTACTTCCGAATGCGATTATCATATCTGCATTCCTGCTTTTTGCGACAGAGTTTTTGTGATCGTTTTTCTCAATCTCGAATGCCACCTTTTTTCCTTTCAAGAACTTAATCAGCAAAGGCAGCGCAGTTCTGCTTTCCTTGTCGGTGTAATCTATAGATATATAAAATTTCATACTTTGATCTCAATTTTTTTCTGTCTTACATACTGGTTTATCACAACAAAATACCCTCCAAAATCCGTAATCTCTCTGGCGTATTCCTCTATCTCTTCTGATGTCAGCAAACCGTCATCCATTATGATTGCTGCCGCATCTGTGCATATTTTAAGATAGTCCTTTATCTCTCCAACCACACTCCTTAATTTATCCCTGCTGTCAGCAATTGCCGGCTTAAGTCCATAGGTTGAATCAAAAATTATTGAAATTATCCCTGCAGAGGTCTCTTCATTTAATTTGAGGACTTTTGAAGGATATTTTATTTTTAGGAACTGCGCAAGCTGTAGCTGAAGTTCTTCGTCATCGCGGCATTTTTCAGGCAGAAATTTCATGGATATATCGTTTAATACCTCTTCAAATGCGCTGTTTCCAGTGTTTGGGTAGTAATCTTCATCAAATTTTTGCCGGCTATAATTTATTCTTTTCTGGTAATCTGAAAGTAACTCTGATACGTCTATTTTCTGTTCCTCTGCATATTTTACAAGGTCTTCCAGAGCTATTTTCCCTTTAAGATAATTTATATATCTATCCAGATGTTTTCTGTCTTTTGCATTTATGTTTAGTTTTTTTATTCCGAAGCGCAGACAAAGTGTTTCAAAGTCATTCGGCTGCAGTTTTTTAAGAATTGACTGCTTTGTTTCTTCCGTTATATCGGTTATTTCTTTTTCTTTTGGCGTTTCCAAGAGGTTCATATATAATACAGTAATAAGATGAAATAATATAAACTGTTGTTTTGACGGCAAAACTATAGATTTAGCCTGTTATCTATTTCCTCTATATAGGTTATGCCGTTCTTGCCCAGTCTTTTTCTGTAGTCTATAAGGTCTATTCCCAATCCGTAGAAAAAGGCTTTAAGCATCTTCATCTTATTGTTTCCCGTTCTGTCATTGTCATAAAGAGGTATTACCCTGCGTTTTCCGTCTCTCTCCATTATACTGTATATAGAATTCTTATCTCTGTATGACACTGCAAGTATCTTAGATGGCAGAATTCCTACTTTTTCTAGAGCTTCCTTGTCTCTTTTCCCTTCCACCAATATTAAAGTGTCTTCACCGGTGTCATCTTTTATCTCTTTAATGATATCCAAAAGATTTCTGTTTCCTGTCACAGTTATGGTTATTGTTTTTTCTTTAAAACCCTCCTTTTTGTATTACGTTAGTATTACTTGGCCTTTTATTTAAGGCATATCGGTTAATTCTAATTCCGATCATTTAAGTATAGCGGGTGCGTCTACACATTTTTATGATTCTCTAGAATTTCTATTAATTCATTTAAATTTCTTATTTTTATACAGTCTGCTTCGGAATATTTTTCACATCTGTCGATAAGTACCGGCAGGATGCCCGTTTTCATTGCTCCTAATATATCGTCCTCGTATGAGTCTCCGACATAGATGCTTTCTTCTGGTAATGCGTTCATCTTGCCCAGTGCCATATAAAATATCTTTGGATCTGGTTTTGATGCCCTGCTTTCAAAATGTGGTAATCGTTTTTACAAGAGTGCCGTCAAAATCAAAAAACAAGTGTTTAATCATATTGTAAAACTTAATCGTTTCCTTCTTTAATTGTTTTCCTAAACTAATTTGTTTTAATTGTCAGGGTATATTTTGGCAAATGTTGTAAATACTGACCACAAAATTTAAATACTATCCCTCAACATAAACTATAATGCAAAGACTTATGGAAGTTGCAAGTAACGTGAAAGAGGGTTTACTTGCATTTATGCTTTCATGGGATAATTCATTGATGCCTTTGCACATCTGCTATAATTTTTCAATTAAGACAAGGTAGTCTGCCCAAATATTTTGCGGATTTCTGGAAAGCAATTCGCCGGTATTTGGGCGTTAATTTAATCAAAATCTTTTGTTTTATTCTAATTTATCAAAATATCAAAATTTAAAAATTATGGAAGGAATGAAAATGCTTGTATCGGAGAAGGAATATGAAGATGATCTTCAGGGTAGCAAAAAGCTTCAATCATTTAGTCTTAGAAACGTAAAGTTCGAGACTATAACCTTAGAGCTTTTCCTCTGTACTGTGCTTGCAAGCTTTTTTGAAAGCATGATGGATAGGGAATTATCGTTTACCTTAGATGGCCTACTCTTCTTTTTGATTTCTATACTGGTAAATGTGCTGTTGATAGAAGTAGCCTTCCGTTTTATAAAGGTGATTAAAAATGGAAAAAATGAAAAGTCTTGACGAAGTCATTGAAGACAGAGAAAGTCTGAACCAAAAGGTACAAGCAGCTTTCTCTAAAATTCCTGCAGAGCCCTGGGAGAAACTCAACAGAAGAAAAAACGAGTTTGATGTCGGTATAATTACCGGCAAATCAATGACCTATGCACCCATATCTTATCAAATAACAGGTAATCTTGAATGGGATAACCTTATTGGTAATAAGTTGCTAAGAACGCCAGAGGGGATATATGTTTATAGGGGTGCGAAAAAAGTAAAGAATTATGTCAAAGTAGCGGGTAAAGGTGCATGGGAAGGTACAGATTATTACCCGAGTCTGGATATTGCTGTTTTCTTTGCAAGGAAAGTCGGTGGGTCTCAGTATAAGAATGTTGCAAGCGCGGATATATCTGCTAAGCAGATGATAATTTTCGACGCAAATGAAATTGAAAGGATAAGTGATACCGAGCTTGTTAACTTAGTGTATGCAATAAACCAGTATGTAAATCACTCGCCATTTTACAAAGAGTTGTTTCGTTAAGGGAGATTTATCTCCAGGTTTATTCAATAGAAATAAATAGAGGTATTAACTATAAAATATGTTTAGCTTAATATCCTTTTAGGTAAGTATGGTAAAAAATATCTCAATTGGTAAACCCAGCAGGGCAGATATAGGATTTTCTATGGATAATATGGATAAATCCATAGATCCTTTCTTTGATTTCTATAACTATGCATGTGGACATTGGAGAAAATCAAATCCGGTACCGAAGGAGGAATCACGGTATGATTCATTTATACAGCTTTACAACAGAAACTTTAAAATACTTAAGGGAATAGCGGAGAGGTGTGTTAGAAACAAAAATAATAAAAGAGATATAGAGCAGAAAGTCGGAGATATGTTTTTCTCTTTTATGGACACGAAAACAATAAACAAAAGAGGATTTCAGCCGATAATCCCGTTAATTGAGAAAGTAGAATCAATAACAAATTTTACCGATATAAATGTCGTGTTAAAATATCTTATAAAAGAAGGTGTATCTGCATTCTTTGAATTTTCCTCATCCGAGGACAAAAAAGACAGCGATATCTACTCTTTTTATGTTACTCAGGGCGGTATATCCTTACCGGAAAGAGATTATTATCTTAAGAAAGAACATGCTGATTTAATTTCTAAGTTCCGAAAGCATATCACAAATATGTTTAAATTATTCGGAGAGAGTATAGTCACTTCTTCATCTTATGCAGATTCAGTGCTTAAAATAGAAAGTTACCTTGCAGAATCCAGCAGGAGCTCGGTCGAATTGAGGGATGAAATAAAAAATTACAACAGGTTTAGTTTCAATGAAATAGGCAGAAAATTCAAGAATATTGATTTATTGGGTATTTACTCCATTTTGGGAGGAAGAAAAATAAAGTTCATTGTGGTGGGCCAGCCGGAATTTATAGATAAGGTAAACGAAATAGCGGGAAAATTCACTGTAGAAGAAATAAAGGCATATCTAAGGTGGCAGATAATAAATCACTTTGCCCCACTACTGCATTCAAAAGCTGAGAAGGAGCATTTCGACTTCTATGGAAGGAAATTAATGGGGAAAAAAATACAGGAGCCAAGATGGAAGAGAGCCATAAAGCTGATAGATTTTTCGATGGGAGAAACCTTAGGAAAGCTTTATGTCGAAGAAAATTTTACCGCGGAGTCGAGGAAGAAAGCGGAGGAACTTGTTAAAGATGTGAAAAGCATATTTCTGCAGAGATTAAAGAGTGTAAGCTGGATGAGTGATCAGACAAAGAAGAAAGCGCTTAAGAAATTTTCTATGCTTAACGTAAAGATAGGTTACCCTAAAAAGTTCAGGGACTATTCTTCTCTTGAAATAGAAAAAGGCGATTTATTCGGAAATTTTACAAGGGCGATAAAATTTGAGATAAACAGACAGATCAAAAGAATAGGGAAGAAGGTTGACAAAGAGGAGTGGCTGATGAATTCTTCGGAAGTAAACGCATATTATAATCCTAGCGGAAATGAACTGGCATTCCCGGCCGGCATACTGCAACCGCCGTTCTTCGATTCTAAAAAGGACATGGCGGTTAATTACGGTGGTATAGGGGGAGTCATAGGCCACGAAATAACGCACGGCTATGATGACCAGGGAAGATTATACGACGGAAAAGGAAGAATGAAAGAATGGTGGCTGCCTTCAGATTCCGAGAAATTTAAAAAACTCGCGGAGAAAACGGCCGATTTCTACAGTACTTTTGAAATAATCCCGGACTTAAAGGTAAACGGCAAATTGACCCTGGGTGAAAATATAGCAGATCTTGGGGGAATAAGCATAGCATACGATGCGCTGCAGCGCTATCTGTCAAGGAATCCATTTGAAAACAGGGAAATAGATGGATTTACCCCCGAGCAGAGATTCTTTATAGCATGGTCGCAGATCTGGAAGAGCAATGTGAAGGAAGAAATGGAAAAAATGCTGGCGATGATGGACCCGCATTCTCCTGAAAAGATACGGGGATTAGTTCCGGTGTTGACTCATCCTAAATTCGAGGAAATCTTTAAGAATAAAAGCAGACTGGGAAGACTTCCAAAGAAATATCCTAATCTTAACATGTGGTAAGTCCGAATGAAAAGTGATTTTTTTAATTTTTAGGTAATTAACTATTTAAATAATAAAATAATCGTAATCAAATGGTAGCGTGGAAAAGGGATACCAAGGCCAGTAAGATTTGGATTTTGCTGGGGTTTTTCGGTATTGGCCAGCTGATAGCACTAATCTATTCATTAGTTGCTAAGGATGATAAAGACAGGATCTTAGGGGTTCTTTTCATTTTAGGGTGGCTTGGCGATATCATACTTTACTTTATTCAAAAAGATAAGGATCAGTACCTTTCCAGTATGGCATTGTACCTTCTGATAGGGAACATCATTCTAGCAATAGGAATCATTGCCTTCTTTTCGATAGGTATTTTCAATACTTCAGTTAACGTGACTCTTGCAAGCAGCGGATTCAGCCCATTCACAGTCACTGCAGCGATATGCAACAGTACACAGACAACAGTAGCCTTCACAGTAGGGGGATTACCTCTTGGTGCAACTTCGGCAGCGCTAGATAATATGACATTATCTTCACCGAGCGGATTTACCGGGGGCAGTTTCCCTGTAACAGATACTAGGTTTAATGCATCTACAGTAACATCCGGAAGCAGCTTTATAGCAGTCTTTCCGTCTACATGTTCAACTTCCGGCGTACAATTCAGTGCAAGCGGAAAGCTCAACTACAATCTTACAACTTCTACAGTAACAACTCCCTTCTCTGCGATAGGCATAGTAGCAGGAACAAGCAGTTAGATCTTGACTTTTTAATTACCTACACCAGAACGAAAGATAATATTTTAGGATAATCGTTTCTACTACCCCAGAAGTAATTCTATATTCCGCCTTTTAATATCCTTCCAGGGGTTGAGCCAGAAGATGCTCCAGTCGATATTTCTTAGAGAGGTGTGGTTGTTTTGTTAAGTGTGCTTTTTTGTCTTTCATTTTGGGGCCTTTGGACTATACTATAAAAATCCCACGTAAAATAGCCTTCAAGAACTTTATTGACCCTAAGTTTATATAAACTGGGTCTAGATTTTGTAAAGAATACCTACGGATCCGCCAACAGTTCCGGTAGTAGAAGAAGTATTTGTTATGTTAGAAGACGTTGATGTGAA
Source organism: Nanobdellota archaeon (assembly GCA_021802505.1). GTDB lineage: Archaea > Nanobdellota > Nanobdellia > Parvarchaeales > Parvarchaeaceae > Parvarchaeum. Next base: position 1,803 of record JAJZXE010000010.1, on the reverse strand, counting down.
ATTAACTGTGAATATTTCACGGTATGTACTACCAAAGCAAGTCAACGGAAGAGAGTATATAGCGGCTGTAGTATTAGGGGCTATCACATTATTAGAAGCTTGCGATAAAACCTGAAAGTTCACCATTAGTGGGCTGTTTAGATAAGCATCTGTATTTTGTTTTGTTATATTTGTTTCATTAATTGCGGATATTTCTGCTCCTACATTATATGAACCTTTATCCAGATACAGAGCAGTTATTTTTATAGGGTTTGTGGTTGGATTCTTAACGTAAATAACGCTTACCGGACCAATATTTGGATTAGATTCATTTACGGGCGGGCTGGGGGATATTACAACCCCTGCTAAAATATTTTGTACACCGCAATATGCATATTCAGGAATAAAAGGAGAAAACCCTGCAGAAACAGGAAGTGGCCCTGCAGATGACAGCTGAGAAAATTTAATTACCCCGGATAAAAAGAGTGAAGCGACAGTAACTGTAATAACAACTAATATAATAGGGATTAAAAGACGAAGGGGATTCCTACTCCTAGGAATTGGTGCGATATTTAAACTGTTTTGAGTGGGTGTTTCTGGCCCGGGTGAATTAATTTCCTTGTCCATATATATAATTAACAGCAAAATTAGTTTATAACTTTATTCCAGTGTGTCCCGTTTGTCGAAGAGTCCGCTATGAGATTATAACGATTTGATAAGGCACAGTAGTAAATTGGTATTATTTTCTTGCTAGTACTGTTAACCAGGCATCGTCTAGTTCGTCATCGCGCCTGCGCAGGGATACGATTTTAAAATCCGCACTCTCAACAAGTTTTTTCAGACCACTTTTTGAATAGTAGGAAAAGAATCTCTTTGTTCTGTCGGGATAGGTTTTATACCGCTCTCCTCTGCTCTCTTTCACGGAAACAAACAGGATGCCTCTTTGTTTTAATATTTTTCTAAAAGCGTTTAATACCGTGCGAGCCTGTTTCCTTCTAACATGCAGGAGACTCGCACAGCACCACACTCCGTCAAAACTGTCTGATTTAAAAGCAGGTTTCAGCATGTCCATGCAAATGAATTTTGCTTCCGGTACGTTTTTCCTCGCAAGGCGCAGCATGCCTATCGATGCATCGATACCTACTACGCTGAGACCTTGCTCTACAAAATGTTTGGAGTCTCTACCAAAACCACATCCCGCATCTAAAATCGTTTTCCCTTGCAAATTCCTCTCAAATTCTCCGTATTCTTTTTTCCAAAAGTTGCCGGTATTGTGCCTTGATTTGTAAAAGTCGGCTATTTTATTGTATGTAGATATCGTTATCCTGTCTACCATATTTATTTTTCATTCTCGTATATTATTATACTTGTTTGAGTGACTGCGGTTGCCTTAGTGCTTTTTTGTTTTTGAATATTTCAGGTGTTTATTATCTATTGTGTGCCCCAGCTTCACGGCCTTATCCCTGAGGTGATCGGCCATGACCTTGTTTTTCGGTTTTATATGTATACCCACAGGTCTTACCTCGATTCCGCAGGCCTTCAATTCCGCTATCTTCTTGGGGTTGTTGGTTAGAAGCCTTACCGACTTTATTCCTGCGCTTTTTATAATCTCTGCAGCAATCATAAAAGATCTATTCTCTACACCGTATCCCAGTTTTTTATAGCTGTTGTACAATGAGGTGTTGTCCGAGGTTATCCTGCCGTTTTTTCTGCGACACTATTTTTTAACTACTGATTCTGAGTATAAACTACAAATTTAGTCCAATTTCTCGGAGATAGCATTATCCCCGCAATAAGATAGCCCCGATCGGATTTGAACCGATG
>JAJZXE010000025.1 GCA_021802505.1 Nanobdellota archaeon | reverse complement strand
TCTTTTTTTGCCAATTCCGCCGTTTTTCGGCCGCCCGAGGCAAAAATATAAACTTCGTGCCCTCTTCGTTCCAGCTCTGCCCTTGTGTTAAGTATCGAAGTCACGACTCCGTCATTTGAAGGCAGGTAACTGTCCGTATAAAATGCCACCTTGAGCGTTTCCATCCTATGTGGCGGAGACCTTAGGAGGCTTTCTCTCTCCCAGTATCTTTTCTATCTCATTCAGTTCCTTTGTACCCAGTTTTTTAGGCAGGTCCACGACAATGTCTATTATCAGGTCACCCCTCTGTCCCCTGTTGCCGTAGAGTCCCTTTCCTTTTAGGATTATGGGGCCGGTTTCGCCGGCACTTACAGTAAGTCTCTCGCTCCCCCACGGAACCGGGAGATCTATTTCAATGCCGTTCAGTATATCCCTAAGATCCAGGTACAGCCGTGTTTTTAGATTGATGCCTGCTATGCTGTACATATCGTCTTTTTTAACGTGAAAAACGACGTAAAGATCGCCGTTTTCACCGTTCGTTGACGGCTCCCCCTTTCCGCTTATTATTGTATAATCTCCTTCTTTAACGCCTCTTCTTATCGGTATAGATATAGTCTCTTCCTTCAGGACAAAACCGCTGCCGCCGCAGTTATCGCATTTTTTCTTTATGGTGAAGCCGGTGCCGCCGCACCTGTCACAAGCCGTTGTAAACACCACATTTGATCCGAACTGATGTATATTCCTCCTTAGTTTCCCGCTGCCATGGCATTTGGAGCATGTTTCCCTCTCCTTTGCACCCGTACCGGAGCATACCGAACAGACAACCCTGTGTTTTATTTTCACTGTTTTTACAGACGGCTTAAACACGTCTTCAAGGCTTATATCCAGATCATACCTTAGATCCTCTCCTTTTGATGAAAATCCAAAATTCCTGAATATGTCCTCAAACCCGCGAAAATTAAATATATCGCTGAAATCGTTGAAGTTAAATCCGCCCTGGCTGTTTTCCTGCTGCGATGAACCGCCCCCCTTGTTCATCAGCACCCTGTAGGCTTCATTCACTTCCTTAAACTTCTCCTCTGCTTTTTTATCCCCCTGATTAAGATCCGGGTGGTATTTCTTGGCCATGGTCTTAAAGGCCTTTTTTATCTCCTCTTCCGATGCACCGGGACTAATGCCTAAAACTCTGTAAGGGTCCTCCATATACAAAATCTAAAGAAAACGATGCCTAATAATCTTTAACTGGCGTTATTTTCACCGTTGTTTTCCTGGTTATTAGTGGTATCCTCCTGATTTCCATCCTGCCCTGTTTCCTGATTTGGCTGACCCTGCTGGCTGTATATCTTCGAGCTCAACTTGTTTATTACGGCGGTAAGCTGGTCCTTGTCTGCATTTATCAGCTCCAGAGTAACATCCTCTTTGGCGGTATCCTCCTTTATTTTCTTTATTATTTCCTGCGCCTCGTTCTTTTCTTCCTCGGTTATCTTTTCCTTGAAATCATTCAGTGTTTTTTCTAGCGAGTACGCCAATGCCGATACTGTATTCTTTGTTTCCACCAGTTCTTTTATCTTTTTGTCGTTCTCTTCGTTTTCTTTTGCATCCCTCATCATCCTGTCTATCTCTTCCTTTGAAAGTTTGTGTGGTGCGGTTATAGTTATTTTCTGTGTCTTACCCGTGGCTTTATCCTTTGCGGATACGTTCAGTATGCCGTTCGCATCTATATCAAAAGTTACTTCTATCTGTGGAACGCCTCTTGGTGCAGGCGGTATTCCCTCCAGATTAAAACTGCCAAGACTCACATTGTCCTTTGCTAGCGGTCTTTCCCCCTGCAATACATTTATCGTGACACTTGTCTGATAATCATCTGCAGTCGAGAAAACCTTACTCATCTTTATCGGGATCGTGCTGTTTCTTTCTATGATAGGTGTCGAAACTCCCCCAAGCGTTTCTATGCTTAAAGTCAGGGGAGTTACATCCAGCAGGACTATATCCTTGATTTCACCCGCCAGTACAGCGCCCTGGACAGCCGCACCTAAGGCAACGGCTTCCATTGGATCTACTCCTTTCTCGAGTTTTTCTCCGAAGATATCAGTAAGGAACTTCTGAACTATCGGCATCCTCGTAGGCCCTCCTACGAGTATTATCTTTGAAACTTTATCCTTGCTTAAATTTGCATCTTTCAAAACATTTTCGATCGGCTGCCTGGAGCGTTCTATTATCGGCTTTACCAGATTTTCCAGCGTGGCCCTTGAAATCTTCATATCCAAATTCTTGGGTGAGTTGTTGACCACGGTTATATACGGCAGATTTATCTCCGTTTCAAGGACGGTTGACAGCTCTATTTTTGCCTTTTCCGCAGCATCCCTTATCCTTTGCATTGCAACCCTGTCCTTGCTAAGATCGAAGTTTTCTCTGGTCTTAAAATCATCAGTTATGTATTTTACAAGCGCGTTGTCCATGTCCACTCCGCCCAGCTCCACATCGCCGGATGTGGCCAATACTTCAAACGTGCCGTTTGATATCTCCATTAAGGTTACATCCAGAGTTCCTCCCCCGAGATCGTAAACAAGAATTTTAATATCATTTGATTTGTCCAGACCATAAGCCATTGCCGCCGCGGTGGGCTCATTTATTATCCTGACAACATCCAGGCCGGCTATACTGCCCGCGTCCTTGGTGGCTTGTCTCTGATTGTCATTGAAATACGCGGGAACTGTAATGACTGCTTTTTTAACTTCTGTTCCGAGGAATGCCTCTGCATCTCTCTTTATTTTCTGCAGTATAAAAGCGGAGATCTGCTGAGGAGTATACTCTTTTCCGCTGATATTATACTTGAAATCCGTCCCCATCTTTCTCTTCGCCGCAAAGATCGTATTCTGCGGATTTGAAATCGCCTGTCTTCTGGCCGGTTCTCCCACTAAAATCTGATTGTCTTTTGTAAATGCCACAACTGAGGGAAACATTTTTCCCGCTACTGTTGCTCCTTCCGCACTTGATATTATCGTCGGTTTGCCGGCTATAACCACCGCAGCCTGCGAGTTCGACGTGCCCAGATCTATCCCTACAATTTTTTCTTTTTCTGTCATACAATTATTTTAACCTTAGGGTATCTTATTACTTTCCCATTCAGTTTATAACCTTTTTGCACCTCCTCCGTTATCTTACCTTTATTTTCTTGACCTTCTTCCGTTGCAACTACTTCGGCTATGTCCGATGAAAAGTCTTTTCCCAAGACATCCATAACTTCAAGGCCGTAATGAGAAAGCACAGAAAGCATCACTTTATATAATGCCTCCACTTTCTCGTCCCTGCCCTGCTTCAACACACTGTCAAAGTCATCTAATACTTTAAGCATGTCTGTTATAAGCTTTTCATTAGAGTATTTTATGTACTCTACAAGCTCCTTTTCCTTGTTTTTCTTATAATTATCTACTTCGGCAAGTAGATATAAATATTTTGTTTTATAATCCTCTTCAGTTTCATCTTTCTGTTTTTCCAGATTTTCAGTTTCCTGTTTTATATCTTCCTTACCGTTAACGTCATTATCTTCTGTCATAAAGAGGCTGCAAAACTAAAGTAATTTTGTATTTTAATTTTTGCTTTTTTTATCTTTTTCCTTTTTCTCTTCCTTTTTTTCAGTTGAAACCTTGGGTAATGGTAAAATAGAAGGAAGCTGAAGCATCTTTGCGAGCGACATCGCTTCTATTATACTTATATTGAGGCTGGTCTGCAGCACTTCCTCCGTAATGGAGTCGTCCAGAATCTTTTCATCCTGCCACTTGTTGTAGATCTTCTCAATATCATCGGAGGTGTGCACTATGAAACCCTCTATCACTATGTGGCCCAGCTCCTCGGAACTGCCGCCATTGAATTTTGCATCAAATCTGAACTGAAATTTAAGGACCTTGAATTTATCGTCCTTCTCAACGTCCAAAACCGTTATGTTATTTGATATGCCCATCTGCGTCTCTGGCGGTATGACATCCTCCCGTTTAGCGTCTACCTTTGTTATCAAGTAATTTATTATCATAGCATTCTATAAGAACGATAGTATTTAAAAGTTTCCACGGTAAAAATTATTTAAGTCACTTGAGGATATGAAATCAAAGAATAGCCGGCAATAAAACAAACTTATTTATCCTTAAAACTAGCCTTAAAAACAAATGGAAGAAAATAAAGATGCGGATTATTACCTTGAGAGACTCAAAAGCAGGGGCCTGAACAGAGATAACTACAACTATTCAAGGATTAGCTCTACCTCCAAGATTAACGTTTTCCCGGATGAGAAGGTGTTCATGAACTGGCTGATAGCGGGAGATTACGGTGACTTAAGATCCGCCAGCGGCATGCTCTTTTCTGTTTATTCCAATCCGTCATCGGAAGGTGATTTGATAATCAATAAATACATAAAAGAGGAAAATATGCAGAAGAAGGTATCAGACTTATTGGATAAGTGCACTGAGACTGAACTCTACCTATTGAGTGTACTTACAAAGCTAAAAAAATACGATGTGGATGAATTAATAAACATCCACGAAAAAACATTCAATGAGTTAGAGAAGATAAGAGACGAAATCAACTCCATAGTTTCAGATTCGCTGGAATATTTCAAAAAGAAAGAAAAAGAAGACAAAAAAAATCCGTATATAGGATAAGACTGTCAAATTTGTTGCATCCCCATAAAAACATTAACCGCTTAATTTACCTAACTTCCTGTTAAGGAAAATATGAATTTTAAATCACTTGTATCTCATACCGAATTTTAAATTATGAAGGTCATAAATAGGCTCAGCATCAAAGATCTTGCCCTTCTGTATAAGCTTAAAACCTTCTTGATAAAACGCCAGAATTGGGAAAGAACTGTGCTGCAGTGCAAGGATTGGCAGCAGCTTTCTCAACCCATAAAAATTTGAAAAGTCGATTATAGTCATGCCGTCGGTAAATCTCATTATCAGCGGTTTAAAACCCTCAGATTTACCGGTTCCGGATTTATCGAGCCTGTTCTGTATATAATTAAAAATGGCCAGATAATGAGTCAGTGCAGCAAAACTTACGAAAGTGTCTGCTTTATCGCCGATATTTTTATAAAAACCGCCCAGTTCTCCGCCGAGCAGTTTATACAGTCCAAACCAGCAAAATGAATGGGGCAGTTCGTAATCATTTGATATTGACGGATATAACTTCTTCTGTATAAAATGAGCCTCTTCGTGAATGATGGTGTCGGACAGCTCCAATTGATAATCTTTTTTCCAGTTTTTTGAAAAGGGATTGATGGTTATTTTATTCTCCGAAAGCGAGTATGCCCCGCATATCTCTTCAGGCAGAAATTCAAAGGAGTATCTGTTCCTGTCAAATGCTCCCAGCCTCTTAAAATGGGGAAACCGCTTCGTTAATTTCTCCAGGTTGTTTTCTAACAAATGATCCAAATCTTCACCCATACAAATGGATTGACTGCACTGTATATTTAAAGATTGAAATCGATATTTATCTAAGAATGCTCCTGTAGTCTAACCTGGATAGAACGCAGGCCTGCGAAGCCTGATATCTGGATTCAAATTCCAGCAGGGGCATATTGTTGAGGAGAATATGATATTTCCAAGAAATGATACTGTATTATATGGATATGGGGCAGTGGTCTAGCTTGGTTATGACACCAGCCTAGGGCGCTGGTGGTCCTGGGTTCAAATCCCAGCTGCCCCAATTTAATGAT
>JAJZXE010000009.1 GCA_021802505.1 Nanobdellota archaeon | reverse complement strand
AATTTGATGAGTTCTTTATTGAGTTGTCAACGTGCGATTCTGCTGCAAAATTTATGATGATATCTACGTTTTTTGCTGCTTTTTCCGCCGTTTCCTTATCGGCTATATCGCCTTTTATCAGAGAATACCTAGAATCATTTGCATATTCTTTAAGATTCTCCAAATCTGCGGCATATGTCAACTTATCCAGATTTGTTATCTCATCGTTTTTGTGATTGTCCAACCAGTAATGTATAAAATTGGCGCCTATGAACCCTGCTCCGCCGGTCACTAAAAGTTTCATACTTATTTTATTCTTTGTTTATTTATAAACAGAAAAACCCTTTAAAAATAATGTTAAAAGACATAAAAACAATACGAAAAAACTTGGCAGAGTATAAAAGATGGGGGTTTAAAATAAATCTAATCAAATATATTACATCCAGTAAATATAGAGCTGGTTTATTTAAGAGAAGGGGAGAATACTGGAAGTTAAAGGCAAAGCATGTTGGATATTTAATGACAGAGAATACTCCTGGAGCCATGTTTAATGAAGTATTAATCGACAGGATCTATGATGTTGGGGGGGGTTCAAACCTAAAAAGGATGATATCGTTGTTGACATCGGTGCTTATTACGGAGACAGCGCAATATGGTGGGCCAAGGAATTCAAGGCCAATGTAATCGCTTTCGAACCTCTTCCAGAAGCTTACAGGGAATTATTAGAAAATGCAAAACTGAATAAAGTAGAAGATAAAATCAAAGCTTACAACGTAGCACTGGGAAACGGCAATGATATAACCGGCGGAAAAGGCAAAGGAACAATGTTTAACTACTCAAGCAATGAAAAAACGATAAATACAAAGAAGTTAGATGACTTTGCATTTGACAGGATAGACATATTAAAGATAGATGTTGAAGGGTTTGAACTTGAAGTTTTGAAAGGCTCGGAAAAAACGATAAAAAGATTAAAGCCGAAGATTATACTCGAAACACACAGCAGGGAACTAAGGCGGAAGTGTGACGACTTCTTGAAAAAGTTAGGTTATCACCTAAAAGTCGAGGGTAGAACGGCACTATCAAAGCAAAAAGGATTTGACGAAGTCACCAATTTATTTTATGACAGTGATTATAGCCCTACACATAAGTAACCCGACACCAAGATTGAGGACTGAAAAATATTCCGGGAAGTAACGTTCTTAATAATAGCATATAAAGTGGGTCCTCCTATTATTTAAGGTAGATGACACTCACGCCCGCAAGGCCCGTCAAGTCCGTGTCTCCGGAAGAGGTGATGGGCACCTGCTCGTCGAATCCTCTCAGAGAGATATTAAAGAACGGAGTATAGGATTACTTTTGAGGATTGCTATAAATACAGTCCATGGTCTTTGTGAACTACAAGAAATCTGAAAATCGGACTTATGACTTTAACAGCGGGGCTTGTTTTTGCTCCTCGAAAGCACAGGTTCTGGCTCTACCTCCTTATGAAAGAATGATTCTCGATGGATTTGTCAAAATCACACTAATTTTGTAACTCTGTAAGTTTCGCTTTTATCGGCGGCAGCATCGTCTTTATTATCCCCCATACCGCATCTAAATCAACCGCGAAATATTGGTGGATTAGAACGTCACGTATGCCTGCTAATTCTTTCCAGTTTATCGTATCATGCTCGTCCCTGAATCCTTGCGACAGATTTTTTGTAGCCTCGCCGATCACCGCAAGGCGCATCACGACAGCATCACTCTTTTCTCTATCCTTTATAAATTCCTCTTTAGAGATTTCTCCTGTATAGCTCTCTATAAGCTCGATGCTTTCTAGTATATGCCTCACAAACTCAAAATCATCCTTTTTCATATGATTCTCACCTCATCAGCCAGTATTCTCTGGCTTAAGTGCGGATCTATCCACTTATAGCTCACTAAATCTACTTTGCGTTTAAACACTTCTTCTAATTCTATATGCAAATCAACAATTTTATAGGCCATTTTTTCGTCGCTGAATTCTATAAGTAAATCTATATCGCTATCGTTTCTAGCTTCCCCTCTTGCAAAGGAACCGAATAAGCCGGCTTTTTTTACTCCGTATTTTTTAAGTATAGGGATCGCAATTGTCTTTATATCATTTAAACTTAAACTAGGGGTGGGCTTTATCTTCTGTTGGTTATTTGCTATAAGGTTCAATATCACTTCCTCAAATGGCTCCCTCCTATGGATCTTTAATCCTGAGAGTAAAGACTTTGTCTTTGTGCTTACTTTTACTGTGCTAATCATGGTATACTTAAGTATACCTAAGTATAAATACTTTTCATTTTTATTGCCGTCTAATTTTATGCTATTGAATCCATCAAAAATGATAGACTCCAAGATTCATTTCTATTTTATGGCTTAAGAGTATTCAAATCTTTCTTAAAATAAAGAAAGATATAAATAGAAACATAGTAAAATTTAGAAAATATTTCATATTTCTACTGGATATACAAACTTACTAACTTTAAATTACAAGGTATTTTACGCAAGAGCAACATTTACAAGGATAATCTGAATTATACTTATTATGATTATTATGAAAATGAAAAGGCCGGATGCGATTAGGCAGCTATCAACACCAAAGTAAAGCATCATCGGAATTTCTCGCTCAGTTTGTAAATTCTATCGGATGGCATAAAAATTATTTAGCCGAAACAAAGTTCATATAGTCTTTTATGTCGGCGGCCAGTCCTATTGATCTTTTACAGTTTTTACTGCAGGGATAATACGGCAAAAAGTCCTCTCCTAAGCCGAATTTTGCGTATTCCGGCACATCAGAAACCTTAACGATTTTTTTAACCGCGTCCGCTGCGGATTTCCGCCTGCCTGTTTTCTTTATGAATGCGGTTATACAGCAATCCGGATAGTCAAATAACTTGCCTAACGTCTTATCTATCAGATGCTGCCCTTTCCTGGTTATAGAAAAAAGGATCTTGCTATTTTTTATCCTGGATTTTTTCAATGTTATATAACGGCTTTCTTTTAGGAATTTCATTTCCTTCCCATTGTATTTTGACCCGTCGATTTCTGCGTATTCTGGATAATCCGCCCTCGGCAGGTTACTCAGAGCGGAATAAGCCTCGTTAAAATGAAATGTGTACGGCTTTTTTGTAATTACATTGCTGCAGAACCCGGTCATCTTTTCAATGTTTTTGTTTGTTTTTATGTATCTTATCTTGAGAATTGTTCTTACGGCTTTTGGAACCGGAAGATAAACAGGAGCTCTCTTTCTTGAATTAACCGCTACCAAAAATATGTTCAGTTTATCCGCCTCTACCGCGTACCTGGAAAGACGGACATAAAGGGGAGCTGCGGAACCAAACCTCTCCCTGGCAAGCTTTTTAAAGTTGGTACTAGAATATTCTTTCTTTAGTATAGTTATAATCTCTGATTTCCGCTCAAAATCCAAATTTTCCTTGGCCATTATCTGATTCCGATGATTATTAGTGTATACTTCAACATAAATATTTCTTTACTGCACGACTTTTAATTTCATGTTATTGAATCCATCAAAAATGATAGACTTATATACATAGAATACTCGAGGTTTTATTTCTTTTGTGTAATAGACTATACAATTACGGGTGTATAACGTATATTCTATTATACAGCTTTAAAAACGCTTCAAAAATGAAATGAAAAATTGGTCACCTGCTAAAAATTATAAAAATATGGTATTTCCAAAACCAGCAACTTATATTCGATGAGGGTTTATAAAACAAATGGACAATGCCGAACTTAATAAAAAATACATCGCCACTTTAGAAGAAGTAAAAAAGAAGTATAATACTTGGCTTGAAAAGACTAGACAAAATAATACCATAGAAATTTTGGAAGCGTTGAAACAATTAGAATCAGCAGAAAAAGACTATAATAAACTTTTACTAGAGTTACACAAAGAAAGGTTAGACTTCAACCAGCAGGATAACTAATTGTTAAAAATTTGAAGAGAAGATTCTTACAGTTGTTTCGTTATATAACTATTTTTAGCCGTTATCTTATCCATAACAATGATTTAAATAAAGTCTTTGTAATATTGAGATGAAACTTATTACTATAGATGAAAGCGGCGATTTGGCATTTAATTTTAATAAAAAATCCTCCAAATTCTTTATTTTTTCTTTTATATTTTGTGAAGAGGCAAACGCAGAGATATTAAGAACAACTATGATAACTGTTAGGAATAACTTAATAAAAAAGGGACTTTGGCCACGGGACCTCCAAGAATTGAAGTTCTCATTCAATTACAAACGTTTACAAAAAATTGGTATAAAGCCAAAAATTCTTTCGGCCATGAGAAACAAACAAGAGGAGATACGGCTTACGGTGTTAAGAGAACTATCAAATATATCCAAATATTTAAGCCTATATCTGAGCATTGTTAATAAACCGCAGGTTAGCAATAAAATGCGAGGCGATAAAAAATTACTTTATAATTTTTATATGATCGAACCGTTATTAAACGATTTTATCAGGCCTGGAGAGCGTTTTAAAATCCTTTTAGACAAGAATATGAACAAAGAAGCCGAACTTAGACTTGGCAGCTATCTTAATCAAAAAAAGGAATTTTATTATGCTAATTTACATACCGATCAATTGATAGAATTGCAGCAGGTTAATTCGAAATCTGAACCATTAATATGGATAGCAGACCACGTTTCAGGTGCAACGTTTTCTAAATTTGAATATAATAATCCTGTATTCTATAACGAAATAGAACACCTAATCGAAAAAAATAGCATCAGAAAATTCTTTAGATGATACCTAATTAAGAAGCTGCCGTGAGCGGTTTGTACGGTGTTACCCGCCTAACGCGTAAAGCGCCATTCGTCCCACGGGCTTATGCCTATATCAAGTAAAAGCCTGTCCAGTTTAAATACTTTTTTGCTTTAAATAGCTATCAACAAGTAGTTATTTGCATATATACCAGATCTGCCGCATTACCCTTAGGTGTAAAATCAGGCTTTCCGACAAAAGTCTTCCTATGAAAAAAGTTGTTTGCATAAAATATTTGTAAAAGATTTAAAACGGGGATAATATCAATAAGTATGAAAAGAAGAATTTCTATTTACAAGTTGTCCGGCATAGCTTTATCTACTAGGCCCTTAGCTGCCGAATTTTTTAGGAAAATTAAAAAATACAAGAAGATGAGCTGATTATTGACTTCAAAAATGTCGAGTTTATGAGCAGATCCTTCGCAGATCAATATATCCGCTTGAAATCGGAGAATGACCACAAAATAAAAGAAATAAATAAAAATGAAGAGGTAAAAGAGATACTTGAATTCGTTGAAACGGTCAGAAGCTCAAAAAAACGAGAAAAGATAATTGAGATAAGGTATAAGGTTAGGAAGCTGCCTGCTGTTTAGGCAACTCCTTTATTTCTTCGAGAATTTCGTACTTTGTTTCCAATCCAAGAATTAAGTTCATCTTACCACCGCATCATTGATAGCCATATAACCTCTTGGCCGCCGATCCTCTGTCCGTATTGAAATCCGCCATGATAAACATTAAAGTGGGAAACTCGCTGAAGAAAAGGATATTTCACGACAGCGAAGATATAAACCTAGAATAAAAGCTCCAGCTTTGTCTTTATGTCTTTTAGCATTAATTCCGTGTCGGTTTTCTGAGTTATCTCTATGCTTTCTGTTCCTTTGGCATAGTACTCCTTACTTCTCAGTATCTCATCAAACAAAACCCTGAAATCCGTTTCCTCCGTTCTTTCTATCTTTGTGAGGTAGCTCTTCAAACGCTTATAATCTTCGATGAGGTTGAGACCCATCCAGGAATCATAGATGTCTTTTAACTGGGCCCTGCTCACCAACGCAAGAATTTTCAGCGAAAGTAAGTATTCCAGGCTGTAAGAGGGCACAACTACGCTTGTCAGAGGGTAACCGAAAAAAGACAGGAGACTTTTCGCCTCCACCTCCTGGGGCTTCTCAAAATTGAATTTTATAGGGGATATGTCAACTCTTACGCCTTCAAAATCAAAAAAGGATCTGTTCTTACCTAAAAATTCCGACTTAAAATTTCTTTTAAAGTAATCCTGTGTTTTTTCATAGTCGTAGCACAGTAAATTGATATCATACGACAAACGCTGCCTTTCTCTGTAGTATATCTTATTCAATGCCGTCCCGCCATAAAGTGCAGCGCTTATGCCATTGTTTCTAAGAACCATGAAAATCTTCGGCAGGGCGTTCAATATAGCTATGTCTTTTTCTAAAAAAGACCGGTCTATCCCGGTCTTTAAATTCATATCTGAAAGGTCATATCTCATTTTCAAACCTCTTTATGTTTATATCATTGTATAATCGCCATTCTCTGATAAACCTGCCTTTCTTCCGGAAAAAACTTGAAACGCCCCCACTTTTAACCGCTATTTCCCTCAACTTTCTTGTGAACCACCCTGGCGCCATGCTTTCCAGGGAGTACCCCGCTCGTCTGATGGTAGAGATATTCGAATCCTTGAGATATAGATAGAGCTCTTCCCACTCTTTTTCTTTTAATTTTCTCAGGTTTATAGCCCGGTACATGTCGAAATAACTGGCGTATTTCGGTCTGTAAAACATGTCAGCTATTATCTTTGGGAAGGTGGCCGTAAGTATCCCATTAATTGGCGAAGTCCCGTAAAAAAAATTGCTTACAGAAACAGGAATTATCTTTACGCCGCCGAATTCTATCGCTTTATTCCAATTCTTCGTGCATACGAACACGGTATTCTCCACCTCGCTCTTTAAACCCTGCAGATACAATGCCGAAGAAAAGCTGATATACCCTTCGTAAATACTTACAGCTACTTTGTATTTATCTGCTCCGGATTTGCAGTAAAAACCTTTTTTCAACCTTATAAGTTCATTGCCTCTTACCAGACTATCTAGAAGATAGAATATCTGCCTTCTGGTTAAAGTTCTGTAGGCCTTGGAAAAAACGTTGTAGGTGAACACCTCCGCGTCCATATTTATTTTTACCATAGATAATTACAATATTTGTAACTATTTAAATTTTTTTTAAACGAAGCCGGGAACAATACCTGCATTGAGCGGCTCACCCGCGGTCTCTTATCAATTTCTCAGCGTCTTTTATAAAATCGCGAACGGCACCCAATTTTCTTGCGGAATTAAAAACAACTTCGTCGTAATTTTCATTTTTGTACGCATGTGTCAGCATATTTCTTAGCCTTCTGAATTCCTTCAGGTGGGACACCGTGCCCCGACTTAATATTTTATTGAACCGGTCTATAAGCGCCTCCTCGCTCGATGCTATCGACAGTTCTTTCATCTTTACAAGCATGGCTAGAACATCAATTTCGCTGTCATTGATCAGCTGCAGGTCCCTCTCGACTGTCCTCTTTAACATCAGGTCTGCCGATTTATACTCCTCAAACGTGGCGGGCACCCTGCCATCAAGCTCCTGCAGGTATCCCCTGATATCAGCCAGTTTTTCCTCTATTCTACCGGTTTCTTCCATAGATCATTAATTCGTAAACATGTTTAAAGTCTTCATATTCTCTTAATGTTTTAATCATAAAATCATACAGCTTCGACTTGTCCTTGCATAAAAGTATCCTCGCATTGGCCAGCACTTCCTCTTTAACGTTTATTGCGAGGAAATTCAGGCATGAAATATCAAATTTTGGGTCTTCTCTGAGATCATCATATTCTGAGAGTATGGAAAGTTCATTCTTTTCATCAGCCAGCAAGAAAGCTAAATCCACATCATGGTAATCTGTTTTACCGGCGGCAAAACTTCCAAACATTAATACGGCTATAACATTCGGATCTTTACTTGCCTTTTCCAGGAGAAGATTTAATCTTCTATCTATCTGCTCGTTTTTACTTAACCACTGGATAATAGACTCTTCCACCGCTTTGCTTATAGCCCCCTTAAAATAGCCAAAGCGTTTAAACGCTCGTTCTCTCATTTTAACACCGACCGCTTCATCGATGTATGCCTTTACTTCCACAAATAATATAATCCCTTAAGGTATTAATACCTTTTCTTTTATAAAAAGCAAAACTTTCACGTTTCTTAAAGGTTAAAAAATGCCAACAGGTCCAAAATCTGTGTCACATTAAAAGTACATAGATCATGTTCTATGTATAGGATATAGTCCTACATCTACAAACGTTTCCATCCCGTTAAAGCGTAAAACACACTAATCTACGCCTATATCTTTAGCGGACACTACTTTTGTGAAGCCGGAACTGTTTTTGCGCAGTTCGTTATCTTCGGTAACTAGAACCAGTTTATTTTTTATCGACGCGTATGCGTAAGAAGCATCATAATATGTGAGTTTATGCTTAGTTGCAAACAGCAGTATCTCTTTGAGATCCAGGGTTTCCATCACGCCCATCAGACCGAGTGCATCAATGATCAGCGCAATCATCCTTTCTCCCTCGCTAAAAGAGATCCTTTTTGTCAGATTAACCTCTTTCCAGATTACATTTCCAAGCTCGAATCTTGCCAGATCTGTAGTATAACCATCCACCAATGATTTCAGGTTGCCCGCCTTTATAATCTCAAATATGGAAGAAGCATCAAATAAGTATTTCATCTTTCTCTGCGTTCCTCTCTTATATCGTCTACAACTCTTTTGGTAGACAGTTTATTAAAGACACTTTTTATGTTATCTGCTTCTTTCTGTAATTTTTCCGCCATTGCCAATTTAACCTCTCTCACTAGTGCATCGCGCATAACTTTTCCCGTCTTTATTTTTAAATCCCCAAGCATATTTTTCAGATCCTCGTCGATCTTAACCGAAGCTGTAACGTATCTTTTCATAGGTTTACATGATTTCGGTAGTATAAAAAGGTTTACATTCTGGTTTACTTAATAATCGCAAATTATGATGTGATAAGAATTGACTTTGATATGTTGATTAGTTTATACCAACATTTATCGCAGGTTTTGCCGGTATGAAAGCGGAAGACCTAACCGAACGCCAGATCCTGTTCTCTTGACAGATACCAGATTGAGCCGACTGTGACATCCTCCCATGACTAAAGCCGTGGGCTTCCATCCTTTGTCGGAAGTTTACTACCTTCCTTAGGGCCTATAGTTCCTGTTTCTTCGACGATGCTTGCATCGGCTTTATCCGACACAGAGGCCTCATCTCCACCGGCGTTACTTTGGGCCAGTCCGGCCCTAGCTCTTTTGAGTATACCTTCTTTGAGTATGTTTATTGCTGCGTTTACGTCTCTGTCCATCTCTAATCCGCATTTGGGACATTTGAATATCCTGTCTGACTTATCAAGCCTTTCCTCTTTCATTAAACGGTACCCGCAGTCACTGCATTCCTGTGAGGTATACTCTGGATTTACTTCTATCACTTGGATGCCTGCGGATTCGGCCTTGTATTTGAGCAGCTGAAGGAACTTGCTCCATGCTGCATCAGATATTGATTTAGCGTAATTATGGTTTCTTTTCATGTTGTCCACCAACAGCTTTTCCACTGCAATGAATGTGTAGTTCCTTAAAAGCATTACTGTCAGTTTATGGAGAAAGTCTTCCCTTTGATTTGTGACTTTGAAGTATTGTTTTGCCAGTTTCTTTACGGCTTTTCTTCTGTTATTAGAGCCTTTCTTTTTCTTGGATGCCTGCCTTTGCCTTAGCTTCAATCTTTCTTCGGCTTTGCGAAAGAATTTTGGTGCTGCTACTTTTGTGCCGTCTGATACTGCTACTAAAGATATCAATCCCCTGTCTATTCCTACTTCCTTTTGTTCTTTTGGGTCTGCAGCTACTGCATCTTTTTCCTCTTTTTCTGCTGAAAAAACGGCAAACCATTGATTTGCTCGGTTTCTTTCTACAGTCAAGGTTTTTATGTCTCCTTCGATTTTCCTATGCAAGACGATGGGTATTTCTCCTATTTTTGACAGCAACAACTTATTTCCCTTTAACTTGAACGAGCCGTTGTTCTGTGGATATGTGATACTCTTGTAATGCTGCTTGAACTTCGGAAAACCTGGCTTTTGATTCCCTTCTTCTACTCTCCTGAAGAAGTTCTCATAGGCTTTTATGACTCTGTCAAAGACATTCTGCAACACCTGCGAGTATGTCCCACTGAGTCTAGGGTTTTCTTCCTTTATTTTGTTTAGCAGTGAGTTTAAAGATTTACGGTTTATCCTGAAGGAGCTGTCTTTCTTGTATGCTTCTATACAACTTTCTAAAAGCTTGTTGTATACGTCTTTGCAGAGATTTAACTGTGTGCTTAATTTATCCAATTGTCTTTTAGATGGATACAACCTATATTTGTAGCCTCTTTTTGTATCCATATATTATTTACCTTATCTTTCTATTTATCTCTTCCCGTTCGCTTTCATCCCACGATTCAAATCGTGGGTTTTCCGCTCACACGTTTATAAGAAGTATGGCAAATATCACTTTATATTGCTATTTTATGTAGGAATACAGATATCAAAGGAAATTATACCTAAAAGTTAGGCGGCAGAATTTAAATCTTACTTAAATATCTAATCTTTTGCACTCCAAAACCTCTTAGCATTTGAGTAAGCTATCTTTTTCAAAACGGCCGGTTTAAAAAGCCCTGTAACTAATCTGATATAAGAATGGAATGAAACCAATGGCCAATCCGTACCGAACAACACTTTATTGCTTCCTCCGACTGTCACCAAATCAACCAATTTTCTGCGCATTAAGCCGAGGAGTGCCGGATTCCTTTCTTCAAAAAACCATCCGGATATGTCGGCGTAGCAGTTGGGGTTCTTGAACAGAATTTCTGCGGCTTCGTCTATCCACGGGTTTCCTGCATGCGCGAGGAGGAATTTTATATCTGGATGATTCACAGCGACTTCGTCTATCGCAAGAGGCTGGGAATACTTAAGGAACTCTTTCTTTCGCATCGCGTCCCATGTGTCACCCGTGTGAAACACGACAGGTACTTGGTATTCAGAGGCTAGTCTGTAGAAAGGTTCCCATACTCTAGAATTGGCATAGAAGTGATCATAACCAAGATATATCTTAAGACCGGAAATTTTCCCATCCCTCAACATTTTCTTTGCGTTATCAAAATAGAACCTAAAGTTCGATTTATTCTCTAGATTTATTCCGAATACTGGAATAAACCGCTCAGATTTCCTCGCGATTTCGCTGATAAGTCTGTTGGAAACCATATCAATTCCTATTGCAACGGCCTTTTCTATACCATTCTTGTCCATCTCCATTTCAAGAGCATCGAGACTGAATGTTATCTTGTTTTGAGAAGCAATTCTTTTAAAGATGGGTGTGTTAAAACATAAATGAACATGGGTGTCTATAAATTTCTGGTCTTGAGCAATGTTCTTTCCGGTAAAGTTTTTAATTTCCATAGTAACCATGCTTGTTGTCAATTATAAGATAAACTGAAATTTAAACTTTCGCACTAAAGAGGGAGTTTATAATATTCCGTTCTTGCGGTTACAGGCTTGCAGTATCTTTTTTCAGGTATTCGGTTACCTTGGATTTTTTGCGCCTTCTAGGCATAGGTCTAACCTTTTTTTGATTCTACCCTATAATTTTACAAGATAAGGTTTTGTATAAATATAGAGAATACCAAATTTTAGATTTCACTCCTTTTTAATTTTATCAGACTTCTTATTTTCGCTGATAGAATTTAGAATGAAAATTTATTTCACTTTTTCGGCTCTAGCTATAGCCCCCATAAACCGTTGACCGTGGAAGCCAGCAATCCAACGAAGACTATGAAAGAAAAATTATGCCTGTATCTGAAGATAGTTTTCATCGCAGCCCCATATCAAATTGCTATTTTTATACGCTTCCTATTCATTGTATTTTTTCACCAGCACGAAATTGTCCTGCAAGTCAATGATTGAATAGCCTTTTTCCTCGATTTCCCTCCGAAGCCCGTCGGCTTCGGCGAATTTCCTCGTTTTCCGCAGTGCCTCCCTCTTTTCCGTCATATCTATGATTTCCTGCGGTATCTGGTAGTTTACATACACCCCCAGGAAATCGTTCATTTTTGCCACCGCATCTCTCAATGTTTCGAATTCCTTCCTGTCCACTCTGCCATTGTTTACCCTGGAATCAATCAGGTCCAGTACCGCAAAGAAGTGAGATAGAGAGGTGTGCGTGTCCAGGTCGTTATTTACCGCTTTCTTGAATTCCTCCAGCAATGACTCCGTCTTTTCCTTCAGATTCATCCTGGAGAGATTGTCCTCTTTTTCCTCGTATTTTTCTATTTTATTCAGTGCCTTTATGCTGATATCTATCTTTTTCAGTGTCTTCTCGTATCTTTTCAATGACTCAAAAGTAAAGTCAAGCTTATTCCTGTAGCTGCTGTCTAAGATCATTAAACGGAATGCCAGAGGATTAAAACCCTGCTGCTCCAAATCCCTTAAAGTGTAAAAATTATGCTGAGATTTTGACATCTTCTGGCCGTTCACCAGTAAATGCTCGCCGTGCACCCAGTAGTTGACAAACCTCTGCTTAGTGTACGCCTCAGACTGCGCTATCTCGTTCTCGTGGTGCGGAAAGATTAAATCTACAGCTCCGCAGTGCACGTCTATCGTTTTTCCCAGGTATTTTAACGACATCGCACTGCATTCTATGTGCCATCCCGGCCTTCCCTTCTTTAATTTTCCGGTCCAGAATACCTCTCCATCGTTAACGTCCCAGTATTTCCACAGCGCGAAATCCGCCGCGTTTTCCTTGTCATACTCATCGTTGCTTATCCTGGAGTATTTCCCGTTGATTTTCATCCCGGATAACTTGCCGTAATCCTTGAACTTTGAAACGTTGTAGTATATCCCGTCATCCGCTTCATATGCATATCCCTCTTTCATTAGCTTCAAGATTATCTTCTGCATCTCTTCTATGTTATCAGTGGCTTTGGTGTACTTGCCGGCCTTTTCCACGTTTAATTTCTCCAGATCCTCAAAAAAATATCCTGTGTATAGCTCTGTAAACTCCTTCAACGAAACCCTCATTTCCGCTGAACCCTTGATCGTTTTATCATCCACGTCGGTTATGTTCATTATGTGCTTTACCCTGTAGCCGTTGAATTCAAACGCTCTCCTGACTAAATCGAAGAAGATCATGGTTCTCAGGTTGCCGATGTGCGCATAATTGTACACCGTGGGGCCGCAGGTATACAATGTAACAGTTCCTTCTTTTATCGGCTTGAATCTCTCCGTTTTTCTGCCCAGCGTATTGAAAAGCTCCATCTAAACGATAGTTATTTTTTATATAAATATTAGAATTTACATGTAGTAATTCAAACGCGGCAATGACTCAGAATAAGAAAAAGTTAATATAACTGAAAAAATAGTAAACATAGTATGTTACTTGGAAAAAGCGGTAGATATCTGGGAGGATTGCTCTTGTTTTTAGGTCTGCTTTTCTTTACGCTGATGCTCGCGGGTTTTTCCTCGGGCTTTTTTTCGCACTCCTTCGCCCAGTCCGCGGTCACGCAGATAGTCAACTACACCGCGCACATAGACCAGCAGAACAGCATAATATCCAGTACAAACATCACCGGAATGAAATCAACTGTAACGGCCAGGCTTGATTCGCAGATATCGTATGTGAACTGCGGAATGGGATGCCTGGCTTCCTCGTTTCTTAAGACGGCTACGGGGGTAAGCATACCGATGAACAACATAGATATATACCGCTATGAGCTCATCTCCCTGATAATCGCCGCGATAGGCGTTGTCCTGATATTCTTTTCCTATAAAAGAGAAAAGAAGCTCACAGCTATCGGCAGAAATATAATATCCATGTCGATAATATCGATAGTTGTATTCTACATACCTCTGGCATATATAATCCCTATCCTTCTTTCATTCTCAGTCTCAAATTATGCTGTAAAGATACCTGCAAGCATATTTTCCGGCTTTTCGGCATCGCTGCTTGTAATGGATATAGCCATAATCGTTGCCGGCACCGTATTGATGATAATAGCCGCGATTCTTTCCAGGATAAAGAAGAACCCGACGCAGAACCTCGGGACACAGCTAATAGTAACTAAGAGATAACTTCTAAGAGAATTTTTACTTCTTAAATCTACGCGGTCTCGTTCTCGTAGTATTCTTTCAATACTTCATCAGAATTCTCTTCTATCTGATGTTCTACCTTTTTTTCTTCTTCGTTCATAGCTAAGATACAATAACGTCATTCTATAAAAAGTTTATTTGCCAAAAAATGCAAAGGTGCGGACTGCCCCGAACTGTAGTATGAAGATTTTTGTCTGAAACTAATGAAGGTGAGCGCGGGGGTTGAACCCGCTTTCTTCGTTTACGGCTATGCAACGGTAATGCTTTGACAGCATTTGTCATTTGCAGACGAATACATGGCCGTTCTGTCAGCTCACCACATCAAGTGATATTGAGTTTTAAGGATAAATAAATGTTATGATAATCAAGGCCGTAAACAAACGAAATTAAGAAACATCTTTTCCAAGCGGCACCTCTCTGTCCGGGCTTAAAAGCACTACTCCCCGTTCGGTTTCAACTCCTAGGACTAAAACCTCTGAGATAAAATCAGCGACCTGCTTCGGTCTGAAATTTGTAACGGCGATGACCTCCCTCCCGACAAGCTCCTCCTTTTTATAAAGTTTTGTTATCTGCGCGCTGCTTTTCTTTACACCGTATTCACCGAAATCTATCTTAAGTTTGTAAGCTGGCTTCTTGGCGGTCGGAAAATCCTCAACTTCCAATATCCTTCCTACACGCATATCGATTTTATTGAAATCATTGAATTCTACACATTCCATACTACCGCCTTGCCTTTTTAGGTTTAAGCACAGAAGCTATATTCTTTCTGAATATATACACCAAAAAGAAAAGCACGAAGAGAACTGCAATGTATACCCCGGCGGTTTCGAATATGTTTGCTATCGATTCCCAGTTGCTTGAAAGGTAATAACCTGTATAAACTAAAAACCCGGACCAGATCAGAACACCCGCAGAGGAGTAGGCTATGAATTTCTTTATATCCATTTTAAAAGCACCGCATATTATCCCCGCTATTGAACGTATGGCCGGCAGAAGTTTGGTGAAAAAAGCGAAGTAATTGCCGTATTTCTTTATCCACCTTATGCCCTTTTCATACTCCAGGTCCTTAAAGCCGAATTTCTTCGAGTATTTGAGAAAAACGTCTATTCCGAGGAAGTAGCCGAGCAGAAAACCGACTATGCTGCCGAGAATGGAGGCCGTCACCGCATCCGCAAAACCTAGATAGGGGTTAATCTTTCCTATCGCTATCAAAAATCCGGTGAAAGGCAGGACGACCTCACTGGGTATCGGAAGGATAACCGATTCCAGGAACATCAAAACAAAAATTGCGACATAGCTCTGGCTTTCAATTAAAGTCAAAATCTGATCCAGACCAAAAATCATTTCACACCTTTTTTATGAATTCCCTCGGATCTTTTCCGTCGACCTTTAATCCTAAGCTTACGCACGAACCTAATACTTCATTAATCAGGCCCTGCTCGGTTTTTGCGAGAGAATACTGCGAATGATCCCTTGCTATCTTCTTCACGCTGTCAAACGAGACCGAAGCGCTCTCTTTTCTGTCACCGAAGCCTTTCGCTACTCCTGCCTCTTTTATAAGCAGCTGCGAAACAGAAGGCATCAAAACATTCAGCTCGTATTCCTTTGTCGTCTTATCGATTTCTATCTCTACAGGGACCTTCATTCCCTCGAACTCCTTCGTTTTATCGTTTATCTTCTTTACGACTTCCGGCGGCTTCAATCCCAGCATGGTCAGCTGCGGACCGAGCGGCGGAGCGGGCGTTGCCTTTCCCCCCTCTACTACTATCTTCACTTTTGTTTTCATTTATTGTCACTCTCGCTTTTTATTGTAGATACATCGGATATTTTAATATTAACGTTTATGGGAACGGCGGATTCAAGGAACATCACCGTGAGCTCCTCTTTTTCCTTGTTAACCGATTTGACAGTGGCAGTCTCCCCCTTAAACGGACCAGAAAGGACCTTTACCACGTCACCGATGTTTATCTCAATTTTCTGCTGCTTCTTTTCTATGGTCTTCAGGGCCTCCTCCTTTGAAAGCTCCTTGTTTATTATCCCCCGGATGTGCTTTATGTTGTATATTAAATCGGAAACACTCTCTTTTGAACCGGCCTCTACTATGAGATAGCCCTTCAACGAATACGGCTTTATTATAGAATAGACGTCGCCAACCCTCACAAGCTGCGATTCCAGCCTTTCCAGAGCCTGCATCTCCCTGCCTATCGTAACGCGTATTATGAAGAAATGTGATTCTTCACTACCCTCAGTAGATTCCATATATTTTAAAGAATAGTATTGTAAGAATTTAAGGGTATAAAAGCATTTGCCTGCGCTGCAAACCGTACAAAAGAGGAAACGCAGGGTTTTTATGCCTGTTTAAGCATAAGATAATAACGGATGAAAAAGACACTCGAAGAGATAGTGGTCCCGAAGAAATTCAGGAATATAGTGGGGATGGATATAGAACTTGACGGCTTCAAAGAGATTTACGGAGAACCCGTTTCATTT
Organism: Nanobdellota archaeon; assembly: GCA_021802505.1. Taxonomy (GTDB): domain Archaea; phylum Nanobdellota; class Nanobdellia; order Parvarchaeales; family Parvarchaeaceae; genus Parvarchaeum. Next base: position 11,322 of record JAJZXE010000009.1, on the reverse strand, counting down.
CTGGGCGTCGAGCTGTTTTTCGCCGAATACGGGCTGTTTAAAAAGAAGACTTATCTTGTGCTTCCGCATTTCAATGAAAAGTTCTCGCGGCTTGACAAAACATATTCTGGCAGTAGTATCACCCTAAAAATAAAACGCCTTGAAAGGGGAAAAATTGAGCCTATGGAGTACATGATAGACAACAGGGATGATTCATATTCCTACCCTCGTTTATCACGGTTAAAAGTTCAAAAGGTTACCTGCACGTATGCTCATCAAGATTTGAAAACAGCGAATATATTGAAATAAAAAAAGACACGAAAACGGTAAAAATATGCTTTGAGTAACACTATTTATAAACAAGAAGGATTAATACATAATATTAGATTAAAGGGCTCGTAGCTCAACTAGGTCAGAGCATTCGGCTTTTAACCGAGTGGTTGCGGGTTCAAATCCCGTCGAGCCCATATCTAGTAGATAGCAAAATGACTGAGTAAGTCACTGGAATAGGTTTTGATACACATTACAAGTACACTTAATTTTTACCCTTTACTATTACAAAAAGTAATGCATTGTATTGTAACCTTCAAAATGACAAGCAATTAAAGTTATAAGAACTTAAAATTAATATTATTATAGTGTGACATAATGGAAGCCAGCGAAGTGGAAATTGTAGATACTTATCAGGTTGTATCGGACGGAGTATCGGCTACCGTCAAGATATTGAAGATACCGTCAAAATTCACAATGAACTATCAGATAACGACTCCCAATATAGACCAGAGCATGAACGCCGTTTTGACGGAGATAAGAACGGAACTGATAAAGGAAAACCCATCAAAGATCCAGCAGCTCTCTCAGACAACTTCCGAAGCGTTGAAAAGGGAATTTCTTGACATCGTACAGAAAAAACTGGAAAACATAATTCCAGGAATGCAGGAAAAATCCTATATAGAGCTTTCTGCTACGCTGCTTCACGAGATGTTCGGCTTGGGCATAGTCGAAGTGCTGGATATGGATCCGAATCTTGAGGAAATAGTAATAAACGATTCCAAAACATCGATAATGGTCTATCACATTAAATACGGCTGGCTGGAAACAAATATAAGGATAGAAACGGAATCAAAGATAGAATCTTATTCGCAGCAGATTGCAAGAAAAGTCGGCAGACAGATAACCAATCTTAGCCCGCTGTTGGACGCGCAGCTTCCGAACGGAGACAGGGTCAATGCCACCCTCTACCCCATATCGACGCACGGAAATACCCTGGACATAAGAAAGTTCAGGGCGGAGCCATGGACTATAATAGATTTCCTGAAAAGAAAAACGGTTTCTCCCGAACTTGTTTCCTTCGTATGGCAGGCCATGCAGTACGAGCTTTCATTCCTAGTAACCGGCGGTACCGCATCCGGTAAAACGTCAATGCTTAACATCTTTCTTCCGTTTATTCCTCCTAATCAGAGGATAATAACCATAGAAGATACAAGCGAGTTGGTCCTTCCAAAATACATGCACTGGGTGCCTATGCTCACAAGACAGCCGAATTCTGAAGGGAAGGGGCAGGTAACCATGCTGGATCTTCTGCTGAACTCCCTTAGAATGAGGCCCGACCGTTTGGTCGTCGGTGAAATAAGAAGGAAGGAGGACGCACAGACCCTTTTCGAAGCGATGATGACCGGTCACTCAGTATACGCTACGATGCACGCGGAAACGGCGCAGCAGGTCGTAAAAAGGCTTATCTCCGAACCGATAGATCTGCCGGAAATAGAGGTCTCGACGCTGGATCTTATAATCACAGCATTCAGGCAGAGAAGAACCGGAGTAAGGCGCGTTCTTGAACTCGCAGAGATAGTGGAAAGACAGATCAGCGGCACCACCGAATTAAAGACAAACAATCTTTTCGAGTGGAAACCCAGGACAGACACGATAGAAAGAACTATTAATACCTCGCAGAAAATAGCAACTAAGTTGGCACTCTACTCCGGATTAACGTCGGAAGAAATGGCGGAAGACCTCAAGGAAAAAGAGAAGGTGCTGAATTGGATGATAGGCGCCAACATAAGCAACGTAAATACCATAGGATTGACGGCAAGCAATTACTATGCAAACCACGACAAATTGATGCAGCTTGTGAACGACAAGGGTGACTCGTCAGAGCTGGAGATATTGTAAATGGAAGCAAAAATACCATCCATAATGATATCCCCCGAAAAGGCACTGTTCTTTGGGAAGAAGGTGAAAAGACTCGCATTCAACCTGAGAAATATAATTCCTTCCCTAAGGCAGGATCTTCTGCAGGCATCGATGGACGTGGATTATATAGACTACATAGCCGCAGGAATAATAGTAACGCTGGTTTTGATAGGGTTGATGGCAGGGGTATCCGCGCTGATACTGCTTATAGCGATAAAAAAGAACCTTCTTACGATAAAGATAGAGGCCATACTGCCCGTACTGATAATAGTGGTGCCCGCCGTTTATTTCCTTTATTTCCTTAATTTTCCGAAGCTTCAGGCAACGAAGAGAAATAAACTGATAGAAGAGCAGGTGGTATTCGCGACCAGGGAGATAATGATCAAGGTCGGATCCGGCGTGCCTGTGTTCAACGCGCTGCTTGACGTGGCAAACGGCGAATACGGTGTTGTCTCGGAGGAATTCAAGCTTGCGATCGAGGAGATAGAATCGGGTGTCCCGCAGGAAGTCGCACTGGACCACCTGGCGAGAAGGGTGCCCTCCCAGTCACTGAGAAGGGCGATAGATATAATGCTGAACGCAATAAAATCCGGAAGCGACGTTGCTGGTACACTTTCTCTTATAAATGACATGCTAATTAAAAAACAGCAGTCCGATATGAAGTCATATGCCGGTGAATTAACCCCGATGTCAATGGCATACATGCTTATCTCAGTTGTAGTTCCCAGCCTGGGCATGTCAGTATTTGTCATACTCGGATCTCTCGCTCACTTCAACACCGTGGATATAATATATATAATCCCGCCGTTTCTTCTTATATTCCAGATATTCTTTATGGGAATGGTCGGGAACAGGAGGCCTTCGATAGGAGTATGAAACAGAGGAATACACCGAACAATATACGGGTTTTGATAGCGAACCTCCTGCCAAAAAAACTGACTGTACCAATGAAAGAGGAATTCATATATGCACAGATGGGCGGCGAAAATCTTGACAACACCATAGGAAACATAGTAATTGCGCTTATCATAGGTTCAATAATCGGCTTTATTCTCGTCCTGCACTTTCTGCACTCTCCGCTGTACGCGGCGGGAGCACTGTTAGGAGTATTTTTCGGGGGCATACTTCTTGTAAGATCCCTGCTCTCGATGTTTGCGGATTCTGTCGCGGCTAAGATAGAAAAAGTCCTGCCGGACATGCTTCTTCTTATGGCGGCAAACCTTAGGGCGGGTATGATTCCGGAGAACTCATTTATAGCCTCGATGAAACCGGAGTTTGGAAAGCTTAACTATCTCTTAAACAAGGCCGCCATAGAAACGCAGGCTGGAAAAACGTTCTCGGAAGCGCTGCTTGAAATGAATGAGATGACTAATTCGGAATTTTTCAGGGACAGCGTAAGAATAATCTCTGAAGGGATAAGATCCGGAGCGGAGCTGCACCTTATACTGGAAAACCTCGCAAGCAACCTGCTGCAAAACGAAAGCATAAGAAACGACATGAAAGCGCAGGTCAAAAGCTACTCTCTTTTTATATTCATAGCCGCGACTCTCGCAGGCCCGCTTCTTTACGGTGTTTCCTCCTTTCTCATAGGCATACTTGACCAGGTGGGTGCTACGACTTCCAGCGGAACTTCTCCGACAAACCTGCCGACCGGGACTCTGGGATTGTTTTCCGGGTTTACACTGCCGCATATTTCCGTAACGCTTGTGATAGGAATATCAGTATTAAACGTGATCATAACTACGGCTTCAAGTGCGCTTCTGGGCGGGATACTTAACACGGGAAAAGCGAAAAACGGGATAAAGAATATACCGATATATGTGCTGATAGGCTTGGGCATATTCTTTATGGTCAGGATGGGAGTATCATTGTTCTTCGCAAGCTCTTCTTTGACATCAGGTTCCGCATCGTTTTAAGGGCTCATGGTCTAGTGGTTATGACGTCTCCCTCACACGGAGAAGGCCGGGAGTTCGAACCTCCCTGGGCCCATATAATCCAGTAGTTCCGAATGTAAAAAATGCTGACAAATCTAAACTATAAAAAGAAAGCCTGTCTATATTTTATACATGCTATCTTTGGAGGAAGTAATAAAAGATTTCGCAAAAAGTACAAGATCTGTCAGATATTCGATGTACTTCCCCTATGACAATACCAATAGATATGATTATGCCGAGTTGCGTTATTCCCCAAAATTTTTGATAACCACAGACCCTGATGAAAGAAAATTTGTATTCGATGAGAAATACGGACTTTCTGAGTGTGTAAGGCTCAGAGATGGCTTGGGACTTTTTAGGGCCAGCGAGGAGGGCAAGATAAGCAAAAATACTGACTATTGGATTTATTTGATGCAGGGCCTTGGCTTAGATCCAAGATATATCCTGGGAGAATATCGTGATAATATTATAAAAGTAAATGATGGCCTTTATCGTGTACAACTTACAAAAATTTCTAACGGGATTACTTACTTTTCTGAGATGTATCTATCCGGCGATGGCAAGCTAGAGAAGACGAGGGTGTATCAGCTGAACGGCAAAAAATTTGAAAAGTTTGGAAAAAATGACCTCGATCATTATCTAGAAGCAAAATTCGTCTGAATGACATATCGGCAGTTCCGGATGCAAAGATTTGAAGCGAGGTTTTATAAGACACTGCGGCTGACGTTGAATCCTGGTTTCTTTTACATTTTTATCGACGGGATATCTCGGCCCTTTCAAAAATAATTCTAATTTTTATTTTTTACACTGACATTTCCAAAGCGGTCTATGTAAATGAACTCTTTTTCTATTTCCAGTCTTCTTTTAAACAGTTTATCCGCTGCGGGATCTTTGCCGTAACTTATGATTATTATGTTTTCTATGTCCTGCGGTGAAACATCTTCATAGAGTTCCTCGTGTTCGTATGCCCTGTTTTTTATGTATACCTGCGGCCGCCTGCCACCCATATCCAGATAGATATTTAGCCAGTCCATCCAATGATCAGGTTTGCCGCTGTTCCGTGTATGGAGAATGGCGGTCTGTCTGTGTGCCTCCTCATGTATCGCCGTGTTCTTTATTTCGCCTGCATCACCTAAACAAAGCGAATCGTACAGGAACCAGCGGTCTATGAGTATCCTGTCGCTTTCACGGTCATACTTCCCGCAAAACAAGCCGTTTGAATTGACTATCGAGTATTTCTCTCTTATAAAGGAATTATTATAAGAAGCGGTTTTTCCCAATTCCGTTAGTATATCATCCAACGCTTTTCTCTGCTGCCTTATATCTATAAATCTTTCATTTATCATGCTAAGACGAGAATAGAAAAGATTAATAAAGCTTTGTTTAGTTCTTTTTTCTTCTTTTGAATATCTTTAGCAATATCAAAAGTACTATAAATATCAGCAGGGCCGCGGAAACTGAATACATCACAGAGTTAATGCCGCATTTAAGGGAGAACGACTCAGTGGTGTACGAGGAGCTGCCCGCAGTCGAATTTGAAAGACTCACGGCATATGCAGAACATGAATTGTAGTTTGTGAATATAAGAAAATAAATGGGTATGGATAAAGCAAGCCCCACTATGATTAGGATAAGTTTTGTCCGGTCTTTCTTTGGATTTGTTCCCCGGATATCTACTGTTATTCCCTGCGATTTTAACTCCTCTTTATACTTGTCCACCAGGCTCATTATATTTCTACGTGTCTCATAATAAATATAGATTGTATTTTTTTGATATTCGGTATATTCTGCAGCTTTTCGTGCACAAAACTTATTATGTTGTCCTTTGGTCCATTAACCAAAAATACGAAATCCCAGTCGCCGCTGACTTCGTATATCTCGCGTATTATGCTCTCTCCCTTAAGCTCTTCGAATAATTTTTCGAATTCGTTTGTATGGACGTTGTTCAGCGAAACGAGTATAAGCGCCTTCTCGTACTCATTGGATCCGTTGTAATTTACTTCGACCTTCAGGCCCTTGATAAAGCCGTTCTTCTTGAGCCTGTTGTAATGATAGTAAACAGTGGACTGCGGAACACCGAGTTTCTGTGCGATTTCCTTGATTTTCTTGCCCGTCCTTAACAAATCCAAAAATTCCAGATCCTTTTTTTTAAGTTTCATAACCCTAAAATAATACTTATGGTAATACTCTATTTAAAAAGCTTTCCCTATGAGATTATTCTGGCGGTGAAAAAATTATCCACTACGTTCTTCAGGGTAGAATTCGGCAGAAAGATTTCCCTCCCGTAAAAAGTGTTTAAAGCGCCGGGTGGAACGTAAAATGCGGCGGTGTTTTCATATAAAAACATAATTCCGTCGGCAAACGCTGTCCCGTTTATCCTGACTGATTTTATATACGTTCTGTTTTGTCCGTTGTAGGCAATCGTCGCATTTATTTCAGAAAGTGCAGAAGTATTCGGAAACGCTACAAACGTTCCAAACCCGAGAGTTAACGTCTTATTGATTGTTTTATTGAAAGCGGGAACGGAAACATTTGAATAGATCGCACAGACCGCAAACGCATCGATTTTGCTGCCGGCCACCTGACAATTGCGCAGTGAACCGCTTAAATTTTTAGTTGTAAAATTATACGGAAAGTTTATTACATCGGAAAGACTAGATAAGTTTGACATGTCTATCAGTATGTTGTAACCTTTTGGTAGAGAGGTATTTCCAAAAAGGATTGAGTAATAAAGGCTGTTATTCTCTATGACGTTATTGCCGTTTATGGAATAATCCCTGGCTGCGGTGTAATACTGCGAAGGCACTAAAAGAGTGGAGTTCTGCCGCGCGGCATTAAAATATTCGAGTGCGTATTGTATTGATGGCGGCAGAGAGCTTGAAACAGCGGTGCTGGTTTTATGGAGAGTTACAAACACAAATACTATTAAAAGTAGTACTACAAGCGCTGCGAGCGCCCATAAAAGAGAAGTAGGTATCCTTAAAACCGCCATAACTCACTGCTCATTGTCTTCATGTTTATCTTCCTGAGTTTCTTCCTCGGAAGTATTGCTGATGTTTATTTCATCCACTACGTTGTCGTTGTCAGCGTCTTCTGAAACGGACCCATCGGTGCCTTCGGTGGCGAATATCGTAAATTTCCTCTTGACTCGTTTGTTAGTGGTTCTCTTGACGTATTTTGGCATGCCCTTATAGAGCCTCTGTCCATGGATCTTCTTCGCGCAGTCCGGACAGTAATATGCCTTTATACCGTCCCTGAAAAGATAGACCGCCCTGTCCCTTCTTGTTATCTGGCCGCAGGATGCGCACCTAACGCTTCCTGTTCTTCCGCGTCTTATGTTCTTTCCCATCTTCTTTATTATTATTGGACATTATATATAAGTTTGCAATCCCGATTTTGTCAGAAATTTCATTACCACCGCTGTTGGAATTTTCATCGTAATCCTCTTTATTATCCGATCTTCTGTACATGTAAAGGAAAAACAGCAGAAAGGCCGTGAGAAGCGCTCCTCCGACAGCGGTTACCGCCAAAGCCGCTGATGAAACGGCGGAATTATTGAGATAGGAAGCGAGAACCTTCTCCCCGAAGACCTTTCCGTAATTCAGAAGATTTATTGAGAGAATCGAAAGAAAAACGGCTATAAAAATCACCTCCCTCCTTGCCTTCCCGGTAAGATAATATAAAACTGACAGTGCAAAAATAACTGCCGCGAGAATGTAAGTTATGTAATTTGTGGTCAGGTTAAGGGCGCGCATCGAAAGGATGAAAACAAGCAAACCGATTAGAGTAAAGGCGGGAGAAAGAAACTTGGTTTTCTGCAGCCCATAAAACACGAATGAAAGTCCGAATACTGTGAGAAAAGCCCCAGCTATAAAACCAGGCACCGCCGGATTCGAAAGAAAACCAGCGACTGAGAACGCAGTCAAGGTGGAATTTGCGCCCATACCTGAGATTATAGACAGAAAAACAGAGATTAAGATAAGAAGTACCAGAAAAGTCACTAAAGAATATATCCTGACCAGCATCAATTGATTAAATTTTGCATTCTTCCAGATATACTCTGAAAAGACCAGGAAAAGATTCCTCGCTATGAAAAGCAGGGTTGCCAGCAGTATTGGGAAAACATACAGATAGTCTATGCTCGGCATTATCGAGGGATACAAAACCTCAGTGTTTACAATGAAGAAGACCGCAAAAGTCCCGATGACGCCCCATATGGGATCCAGATATTTTTTAACGGTAGGAATACTTCTTTTATCGTATATAAACGAAAAGACAGACATCGCCTCTGTCAATAAAAAGGTGAAGAGGACTGCTAGAATAACGTAATTTATCATTATGTAAAGGTTCATTGTCCCACCCCCAGTTCACTACTTAAATCTCTCTTCTTCATCACCCTCCGCACAAAAAGAATGGTGACCGGTAAAACAACGACGTAAAATGCGATCATGGCTATGCCTACTGGAATGACCGAGGAAGAGGTGTTTGCCGCCGCGGAAACGGTCATTACGTTATAGATTATCCACGGCTGCCTTCCGACTTCATCGGTGACCCAGCCGTCTTCCAAAAGAAAAGCAGCGAGCACCCCGATTACTATCAGTGTTTTCAATACCAGAGGATTATCAAATGGATCCAAGAATATCTTTCTGGAGAGAATTCTGCGGAAGAGTTTGTTTGAAATGAACCTGTCCCTTATCTTTTTTACGTTCAAAAGCCAGATAACTAGGAAGATTGCCATCAATACGCCGATTAAAACGCCTATGCCGACCATTATATCGAAGGTGTTATGAACCACCGAGACAGGCGGCCACGTGCTTTTGGCATACGCAGACAGTGAATCGTTGCTGGATATAATGCCATTGAGGCTACCGGTCGCAAGGAAACTCATCAATCCCGGTACATTTATGGAATCGACAGGTTTATTGTTTACGAGGAAACCACCCAATACCTCGGAGACATGCGGACCTGAATTAAAATTCATCTCAAGGGCTGCGAACTTTTCCGGCTGGTAAACCATAAGATTTGTTATGGATTCTATGCCTATTATTACAGTAAGGATTATCGAGATTATAACGATGACCGCGGAAATCTGTGCGGCTTTTCTGTAAAAATTCCTTTCTATGCCCTCTGTCTTCAACAGCTTATACGCAAAGAAGGCCAGAAAGAAGGCGGAACCGGCAAATATCGTGGAGCCGACAACATGCCCTATCTCCACCCACGTTGTCGGAGTGTTGAGCACCGCCAGCGGATTTACGCCGGCTATTTTACCGGTACTTAAATAGTAAGGGATGTTAAACCCCCTAGGGGTGTTCATGAACGCGTTTATCATAGTTATGAAAACTCCTGACATTACCGCGCCTATCGAGATAAATACGGAAAGGACCCAATGCCTCATTCTGCTCCTGAACTTGTTCCAAAAATAAATATAAATACCCAGAAAAATGGCCTCGGTGAAAAACGCGAATACCTCCATATACAAAGGCAGGATACCGACCTGTCCGAGGACAGAAATAAACTTGGGCCACAGGACAAAAAGCTCCACCGCTACGACAATGCCGCTTGCGGTTCCCACTGCAAAAAATATTATCAATGCATTTGCAAGCCTTTTTGCAAGCACATCGTACATTTTATTCCTGTATTTTATAGAAATGAACTCCGATATGCTCATTATTATCGGAAGGGTCATGCCTATGGTAACCAAAAGGATATGTACTGCAAGTGAATAACCCATTAGTCCCGCGTCGAAAAACACAAGATTAGTCATTTAAGTAGTAAGTTTTTCCGGTTATTTATTGCTTTTTAAGGCCAAAAACCCCATCAAAAACGAATAGACCCTGAGGGGTATACGATGTTTTTCTGTGTGTTCGACAGTCTTTTAGCCAGCACGTTTGAACCCGCGGACAGATGGACAGGGACAAGCTTTTTGGCGCGGCTTTCCCGGAAAACCCGCATGACGGAGCTGTAGGTCGAATGCTTCCAGAAATCCGCTTCTGTCTGCTTTTCATCCGTATAAGTCATCTCGTGCAGGAGTATATCCGCATCCTCCGCTCCTTTTACCACATTTTGGCTGTATGCCGTATCTCCGCTGTAAAAAATAATTTTGCCGTTGTACTCTAATCTATAACCGTTGTCGGGTACGAAATGTCTGGCCCGGAACGGTGTAATAAATTCATACGGTTTATTCTCAACGAACTCAACTGGTGTATTAAAATTCGAGGGGGTCCTAAGCAGCTTTAAAATTTTTTCTGTGTCCCGTTTTATACCGGCAGGGCCCAGCACGACCAGCTTCTTTTTTGCCCCGTATATCGACCTGTACCAGAACAGTTCGGATAAACCGCTGTAGTGGTCAAGATGCATGTGCGTTATAAGCACTGTTTCTATGGCTCTCGGGTCTATTTTAAGGTCCAGGAGTGATTCTATGGCATGCGGCCCGAAATCGAACACCATCTTATCATCCAATACAAAAGAAATGTTTCTTTCCCCCCTTATTAGATTAGAACTCCACTTGCCCAGGAATTTTATGTTCATTTTTCATTCAGCTGTTCCAGCGTGCGGCCCCTTGTTTCTGGCGCCAAGAATATGGTCAGCAGCATGCCTATCAATCCGGCCGCCGCAAAGAACAGCAGCCCATAGCCTAGGCCGTACAATGCAACTATCGTAGGAAAGGTTGTCAAACCGAGTATCGCACCTATCCTGCTTATTGACGTGCCCCACCCAACACCGGCTGCACGCACCGACGTCGGGAACAGCTCAGCGCCATAAACAAAATCTGTGCTTCCCATACCCCAGGACTGGGTAAGTTCGAAGAGTATATACATTGCCGCTATCACCACGCCCACGGCTCCCGCCGCAAATGCGTCTTTTGGATAGTGCATAGCCATAACAGCCAAAACAAGCAAAGACACGAACATTCCCGCAAAACCGAGTATGGTCACAGTCTTTCTGCCCCACCTGTCTACTGTCAATATACACATTATCGAACCTATAATTGCGATGGACGAAAATATCGCCGATCCAAGCAGAGACATGCTGTGGCTTAACCCTAGCAGTATAAGTATGGTCGGCGTAAACAGTCCTATACCATAGAAGGCAACGTCGTAGAAGAACCATGCCGAGCCGAAGAAAATGGTGTTTTTAAGGTATTGTTTGCTGAAGAGGGTGGAAAATGATACTTTCTGCCTTTTGACCCTGAGAACGTCGGATTTTCCGGTTATCT